>NZ_BAAHAP010000014.1:0-84817 GCF_054777495.1 Echinicola sediminis
GTGCCTTGGGAGCTTTCGTAACGATAGTAACCCGATAGGATTGATCGAAAAAAGTGGTGCAGCCTTATGCTCCTTAAAAGAAGTGAAAAAGCAAAATAGCCGGTCAGTTTCCAAGAAGCTTATAGATGATTTGGAGAAAGTAGCTTCTGCCTGATCGGGCAGCTTTGGGCCTAAAAACAATTAAGGCTATCCGCGAGGGCAGATAGCCTTAATTAAATAGGACAGTTTGTAAAAGCGCTTGAATTGATTATTCCGCTACTACTACAAATTTCACTTCAGTTTTCACTTCTCTGTGAAGATCAACTTCAGCTTGGTATTCTCCGGCACCTACCACAGGAGTGCTGATGGAAATTTTCTTTCTGTCTACCTCAATGCCTTTAGTGGCAAGGGCGTCGGAAATTTGAAGTGTGGTAACTTTACCGAAGATTTTACCGGAATCACCGATTTTAGCTTTGATCTCAAGGGTAACACCTTCGATTTTAGCAGCCAAATCTTCAGCTTCAGTTTTGATCTTCTCAGCTTTGTGGGCTGCTTGCTTGATATTTTCTTCAAGAATTCTCTTGTTGGAAGCTGTGGCCAAAACAGCAAAACCTTGAGGGATAAGATAATTTCTTCCGTATCCAGGTTTTACAGCAACTAAGTCATTTTTATAGCCAAGTCCTTTTATGTCTGTTTTTAAGATAACGTCCATTGTAGTTGTCTAATTTAATAAGTATTGAATAGAACAGGGCCGGATTATTTTAGTCCGTCAGTTACATAAGGTAACAAGGCCAAGTGTCTTGCTTTCTTGATGGCATTAGCCACTTTTCTCTGGTATTTCGCAGAGTTTCCTGTAAGTCTTCTTGGAAGGATTTTACCTTGCTCATTCACAAATTTCAACAAGAAATTAGGATCTTTATAATCAATGTACTTGATGCCTAACTTTCTGAATCGGCAGTACTTCTTCTTGTTTTGCTCTCTGTTGATTGGTTCGTTCTTAAGTGTCATTTTGCAGCCTCCTCTTTTACTTCAGATTTTTTGTTGAATTCACCTTTTCTTCTTCTTTCAGCATAAGCCAAAGCGTGCTTGTCCAAAGCGGTGGTCAAGAATCTCATTACTTTCTCGTCCCTTCTCATCTCAAGCTCAAATTTCTTGATCAGAGTTGGCTCGCTTTTGAATTCTACTAGCACGTAGAAACCGGTGCTTTTCTTTTCGATTGGGTAAGCTAGCTTCTTAAGACCCCAGTTTTCAACATTAACAATGTCTGCTCCCTCTTCTTTTAACAAGTTTACGAACTTGTCAACGGTATCCTTCATCTGAACATCAGACAAAACGGGAGTTAAAATGAATACCGTTTCATAACTTTTTTGGAACATTTGATAATTGTTTAGATATAATTACTTAAACAGACGGCAAAATTAGCGGATTATTTTTATTAATCAAAGGTGAAGGCAGGAATTGAGCCGATAAAAGCCGGTGGTAGGGATAAAAATGAAGAACTAACACAGGTGAATGGAAGTTCCTTGGATTTATGGTGGAGCTCAAAAAGAGTATGGAAATAAAAAAGTCACCTGAAAGTAACAATACCTGCAGGTGACTGATGGAAGTCTAAAATATGTCAAACTTGATAAGTAACTTATTTGATCTCAAAACTTTTATTACCGATGTTGAATCCCTCAGCGTAAATTTTCACTTGGTAAACACCTTCGGGGTAGTCGGTTTCTTTTTCATAGAGATAGATCAATTTCTTTGAAGAGTTATCGTATAAGATGTCCTGTTTTGCAGTGTAGAACTCTTCCCTGCCGTCTATGGCAAATGTGCCAGAGCCCTTGGCAATGTCAAATATGACTTGGTTATTGGGGGCAACTACTTGGACATAAATGTCTTTGGTTCCTGGGTCGGCTACTTTGTTTTCTATAATATCAAAAGATATTTTCAGTTTTTCCAACTGTCTGTTGCGAAAGGTCCCCTCTCTTTCCTTGCCTCTTGAATTTACTGCAGCTACCACTATGTTTTGGGCGTGAAGCTTTTGGGCAATATTGACCTTTTCTGCCAGTTGTTCCTGTTTGAGGTTCAGCTGCACAATGGAATCTTCAATTTCCGCCTTGGAAGTTTTGAGGTCTTGGTTTTCGGTAAACAGTTGCTCATTCACCTTTTTTAATTGGGCGATTTCATCGTCTTTTTCTGTTAGGATAGAGGAAAAACTGTTGATTTTCTTGTTGAGCTGAGCGATTTCAGCAGCTGATCTGTTACGGTCAGTAGTCCTTTCCTGAATCAGTTCTTCTTTGAGCATGACCAATGAGTCTACATCCCCGCCAAGTTTTTTGATTTCATTGATCCTTAGATCCAGTTGATAAGCCATGGAGTCTATCCTCAGGTTCAGGTTATTGTTGTCCTCGGACAAAATCAGGATTTCTTCTGTTTTTTGGGATTTGTCCACGCTGTCAAAATACAGTTTGATCCCACTAAAGATGACGAGAAGAATCAAAATGATAATGAGAATGTTTTTCCCCTTTTCGTTCCGAGATGATTTCTCCTCAGGTATATTAGTACTCATAATGTTGAAAATTAGGCCTTAAATCAAAATTATATTAATGTCTTACTCACTAGATGAAAACTACTGGACTTCCAGGTACCGGCAAAACCAAATGGGCTGGGATGTCGGGGAAGCCACAACTCCCTTAAAGCAATATTTAGACCAAATTTCTAATAGGACGTTGAAGATATTGATTCCAGGAGCTGGAAATGCATATGAAGCTGCCTATGCCTATAAATTGGGCTTTAAGAATGTCCATGTTCTTGACCTATCGCCTTATCCCTTGAAGCGGTTCAGTGAACAGTATCCTCAGTTTCCGAAAAAACAATTGCACCAGCAAGACTTTTTTCAGCATCAGGGCCAGTACGACCTGATAATCGAGCAGACATTTTTTTGTGCGATCAGTCCTGAATTGCGGGACGCGTACGTGAGCAAAATGCAGGAATTGCTGGTGCCCGGAGGGAAATTGGTTGGAGTTCTTTTTGATGTGGATTTTGGAAAGGAGCATCCTCCTTTCGGAGGTGATATGGAAGCGTACTTGGCTTGCTTCTCCAAAGGTCTTAAAGTAAAAACCATGGAAAGGTGTCATAATTCCATCCCTCCGAGATTGGGTGCAGAGCTGTTCTTTATCGCTGTAAAAGAACCTCAGTAGTGGAGGGTATAATGCTGCTTTTTAAGTCCTTTCTTAAAAAACAGTATTCCACATTCAAAAAAATCCATGGTCATGGTTACTTCCGGATGATTCTTGATTTCTTTCCAGGCTTTCTCCATTCCAGGTGATCGGTGGATGTCCCCAATGGCAACGATGCTTTGTTCCGACAAATAGGGCAGTAATAGTTGCCAAAAATCCAAAGTGGCTCCGTAGGCATGATGGGCATCTATCAAAACAAAATCGAGCTTGTGTTTATTGGCCAGAAAAACGGGCAGTGTTTTTTCTATCTGTTCTTCGATAAGGGAGACATTGGGATAGGTACGAAAGGTTTGCCTAGCGACTTCGGCCAACTCTCCAGCTCCTTCGAAGGTGAAAAGCTGCCCTTGTGTGGCTTTGGCCAGGTAACATGTGGTGATGCCTACGCAGGTTCCGAGTTCCAGAACCGTTTGGGCTGGTGTTTGTGAGCAGAAGTACTGGTAGAGCTGGGAGAATTTGGTGGGGCTGCTACTATGACGGGTAATGTCAGCGATTTTCCGCACAGGATTTTTCAGATGGATGGAACCCGTACCGAAATCCCGGATGGTGATTTTTTTTTGATTACCAAGCAAGTCTTTTCGGAGCTTCAGGAGATGGTCATCAGTTTTTTTGGCGAAGGAAATTAAACCTTCATAAAGGGAAAAGGCAAAGGGAGACTGCAGAGAATGCCTGTCCTCTTTTTTTAAAAAATAATGGATATAAGCTAAAAATGGATGCAGTCGTTTGAGCACAGTCTCAGTTGTGGAAGATGTCAGAAATAAGCTGGAATTCAGGGATCTTCACTTCAATGGTGCTCCCGTCCTGAAGACGCTCCATGAAATAAAGGCCTTTCATTTTGCCCAATCCGGAATTGAGGTTACATCCCGATACATACTGGTGGGATTTGCCTGGTTCCAGTATGGGTTGCTGCCCCACTACTCCGTCACCTTCTACGATTTTGGTGACCCTTCCTGCATCGTAAATTTCCCATTTTCTTCTCATCAGCTGTATGGTGCTGGGACTGTTGTTTTCAATGGTCACTTTATAGGTAAATACAAAATGGTGCTGGTGCGGACTGGAATATTCCGCCTGATAGGTCGCTTCAACACTGACTTTTATACCTTGAGTAATTGCCGTTACCATTAAAAACTTTGTCTAACAGGATTTTTGTTCGAAATTAAGGGTTTATTACGAATTCTCAAGAGAAATAAAGTAAATGGACGTTAAAATAAATGATGGCTGGAAAGAGAAACTGGCGGATGAATTTGAAAAACCCTATTTTACATCCCTGGTGGATTTTGTGAAAAAGGAATACCAACAAAAGCAAATTTTTCCAAAAGGCAGCGATATTTTTAATGCATTCGAAAGATGTCCCTTCGATAAGGTAAAGGTCGTTATCCTGGGACAGGATCCTTATCATGGTCCCGGTCAAGCCCATGGTCTTTCTTTTTCCGTTCAGGAGGGAATTGCCTTTCCGCCATCTCTACTCAATATCTTTAAGGAGTTAAAGAACGACCTGGATGTTCCGATGCCTTCCAACGGCAACCTGGAACGATGGGCTGAGCAGGGAGTCTTATTGCTGAACGCCACCCTTACGGTGGAAGGAGGGAAGGCCGGCTCCCATCAAAACAAAGGCTGGGAAGAGTTTACCGATGCGGTGATCCGAAAGTTGGCGGAGGAAAACGAAGGTCTGGTGTTTATGCTTTGGGGCGCTTATGCCAAGAAAAAGGCTGCTTTTATATCAGAAAAAAAGCACCTCAAGTTACATGCACCCCACCCTAGCCCTTTGTCTGCTCATAGGGGCTTTTTAGGTTGCGGACATTTTAGCAAGACCAATGCCTACCTGAAAGATAAGGGGAAAAAAGAGATCAGCTGGTGATTTTGCCGGTTGGGCTAGAAGGTTAAAGGTTGGAAAGTGGGAAGGTGGGGCATGTTCCTTCTATACAACCCTGCTATCGGATATTTGAAATGTCGGATTACAAATAAAAGCTGAATTTAAATCCCTGCTGATATTGGGTTCGGGATTGCAAATCCCGAACAGCTAACCTTGTGAATTCCGAACAGCTAACCCTGTGAATGTCGAACGACTAAAACCTGAAGAATAAAAAAACCTTCCAGGTTTTGGAAACCTGGAAGGTTTGGGATTGGCCAAGCTATCTTTTATGATGGGCTGTTTCCTTTAATGGATTCCCTGGAAGAACCTGTTCCATCTGATCTTACTGAACATGCTCTTGTGCTTATCCAATGACAGCCATAGGAACCAGGCCTTGCCTACTATATGGTCCTCGGGTACAAAGCCCCAGAACCTCGAATCAAGGGAATCGTGCCGATTGTCACCCATCATGAAATAGTAGTCCTGTTGGAAAGTGTAGGAATTCTGTTTTTCTCCATTGATAAAGACCTGGTTATTTTCAATGCGGATGTCTTCGTGGCCTTCGTAATGCCTGATGGTAAAAGCATACTTTCTGACATTATCTTCGGTAAGGTCTATGGTCCAGCCTTTTGCAGGAACAGTCAGCGGACCAAAGTTATCCCTGTTCCAAGTATAATATGCCCCGTCGGGATGGATGTCAGGGTCACCATTGCCCTTTTCGTAAATTCTTATTTTCACCTCTTTGATGGCCGGTGATTTTTCCAGCTGTTTGGCAATGGCCGGTGTGGTAAACACGACGTACAAGCCGTTATAGGGGTGGAAAGAGTCCTTGTTGATATCATAGCCTTCAAAGAAGTCTGCATTTAGCATTCTTTTGGGCACAACATCGTAGGAAAACTGCATCTCAGCAGGGTTTTCAGCCGTATTTCCATTGATGATCAGTTGGGCATCGTCAATCTCAATGACATCACCCGGTATGCCTACGGCCCTTTTGATATAATTGGTCTTCAGATCCACCGGGTGTTCAAATTCGTCCGGATAATTGAATACCACCACATCATTGCGTTTTACATCACTGAATCCCGGAAGACGATAGTACGGAAGTCTGACGGCATCCGAGTAGGAGCTGAGATCCGTTCCCCATATTTTCTGGTGGGTAAGGGGCACCTGCAGCAGGGTTTGTGGTGTCCTGGTTCCATAGTGCATTTTACTCACAAATAGAAAGTCTCCTACCAATAGGGACTTCTCCATGGAAGCAGTAGGGATGGTAAATGGTTCCAAAAATAACCACCTGATCAAACTGGCCGCGATAACTGCAAAAACTAAAGCATCCAGCCATTCTCTAACCGGACCTTTTTTCTTTTTTTGTGAACTCATTTTCTTAAGAAGAATTAATTAAAAGGTAAGGAAATCGTCCATGGACAATACCCCTTTTTTGTCAATGATCCATTCGGATACCAAAACTGCGCCAAGGGCAAAGCCTTTTCTACTATGGGCAGTGTGTTTGATTTCAATATCGTCTATTTCAGATTGATAGGTGACGATATGGGTGCCTGGCGCAGGGTCTTCCCTTGTCGCCTTGATAGGCAGTGAATGTTCGGTATCGCCCATTTCAGTGTCCAGATCCCAACGTTTTACACGGTCAACTCTGTCGATGATGTCCTCGGCCAAAGTAATCGCGGTTCCACTGGGGGCATCCTTTTTCTCGGTGTGGTGGATTTCTTCCATTTTGACACTGTAATCGGTTTGGTCATCCATCATCTTCGCCAGAAAGCGATTCACCTTGAAAAATAGGTTGACACCAATACTGTAGTTGGAGGCGTAAAAGAAAGCACCGCCTTTGGAGAGGGTCAGTTGTTCGATTTCGGGTTTTTTATCCAGCCAGCCCGTGGTGCCACTGACTACTGGGATATTATGGCTGATGGCCCAAGAGAGGTTTTTGACCGCCGCGCTAGGTTGGCTGAATTCAATGGCCACATCAATGGTCTTGGTGTCCAGTTCGTCCAATAATTGGGTATTGCTTTCGTCTATTTTTCCGGCTATGGTATGGCCTCTTTCTTCAGCAATCTGCGAAATGATTTTTCCCATCTTGCCATATCCTAAAATAAGTATGTTCATTTTTAAACTTAAAATTTTAATTTCAATGATAGTCCCACCGAGTTTCCGCTTGCATATAGTGATTCCACGGAGGGCTGGATTTTTAACGACAAATCATCGGAAACATCAAAGCCTGAAAGGTGGGCATCCACTAAAGCATCCACGATGTTCAGGGCATAGATGGCCCCGAATAGCAGGTATACCCCATCTCTGTTCCTTCTCCAATAATCCACATTTCTGATCAGTCCATCTTCGTTCAGGTTAGGGAAAATGTTCTCCGTGGTCGGATCATCGTCCCTGTAAATCATTAAAGCTTCCTTAAACAGCTGGTACCTTCGGTTATTGAAGTCCACAAAGTAAAGATTAGTTATGATTCCACCATAAATTAGGGGGACTTTCCACATTTTTTCATTGTAAATTTGTCCTGCTCCTGGTAGAATGGCCGATAAAAGGGCTGCTTTTCTGGGGTTTTTTGCCTCCTTTTTCAGGATGATCTCTTGTTGACCTGTGGTGTCCGTTGCTATGGGCCGGATGTCCTGACCTAAACAATGGGATTGGACCACAAGAGATAAAACAAAAACAGCAATAGTCTTCGGGGAATTGACTATTGCCTTTGTTGTTGCTTTTAAAAAACACCTGAAATAAGCGTGCGATAACATTAAATGATCTCTAATATTTCAAGAATTCTGTTCAGATCATCGGCGGATCCAAATGGAATTTTAATTTCCCCTTTGTCTTTATGGTCCATTTTTAGGCTCACACGGGTACCCAAATGTGAGGCAAGCCTTTGTTGGAGTTTGCCCAGTTCGTATTTCTTTACTGGGTCAAGCTCCGGCTTAGCAGAGTCCGCTTTATCTTCCTCAGGATCATCATGTAGGGCTTTAACCAAAGCCTCCACTTTTCTTACACTTAACTCTTCCTCCAGGGTTTTTTTGTAGATGGCCAATTGCTTGTCCACATCCTCCACATTGATCAATGCCCTGGCATGGCCCATGGAGATTTTTTTGTCTCTAATGCCTGCCTGTATGTCAGGCGGCAACTTAAGCAACCTGAGATAGTTATTGACAGTGGTTCTGTTTTTGCCCACGCGATCGCCCAGTTCTTCCTGCTTCAGTTCACACTCTGACAGCAGTCTTTGGTAGGAATGCGCGATTTCAAGGGCATTGAGGTTTTCCCTTTGGATGTTTTCAATAAGGGCCATTTCCAGCATCTGCTGGTCATTGGCTGTTCTGACATAGGCAGGAACTGATTTCAGTCCCGCCAGTTTGGATGCCTGAAACCTTCTTTCACCCGATATCAATTGATATTCATGCTCAGCAAGCTTGCGGACAGTGATGGGCTGTATAATTCCCTGCACACTGATGGAGTCAGCAAGTTCCTGTAGCGCTTCTTTGTCAAAATGGATTCTCGGCTGATAGGGGTTTACCTGTATCTCATCCAAGGACACTTCATGTATTCCCGCTGAAGGCAGCAAAACCTCTTTTTCCTTTGTTTGATTGTTTTGTTTTGAAGAGTCCTCCAATAAAGCACCCAATCCTCTTCCCAGTGCCTTTTTCCTATTGATGGGTTTTTGATTATCAGCCATGACTATTTAGTATTAATTCATTTTTACCAGACCGTTTCGCTCCGCAATTTCATTGGCCAGGTTCAGATAAGCAAGCGCTCCTTTCCCCTCGGCATCAAAGGCGATGACCGGTAGACCGAAACTCGGAGATTCACCTAACTTAACGTTTCGGGGGATTATGGTATTGAAAACCATGTTATTAAAATGCATCCTTACTTCTTCCACCACCTGATTGGAAAGCCTAAGCCTGACATCGTACATGGTCAGCAGGATCCCCTCAATTTCCAGGTCCGGATTGAGTCTGGTCTGGATGATTTTTATGGTGTTCAGTAACTTGCCCAGTCCTTCCAAGGCAAAATACTCACACTGAACAGGGATGATGACCGAATTGGCGGCTGTAAGGGCATTGATGGTGATCAGGCCAAGGGAAGGAGAACAGTCGATAATGATAAAATCATACTGGTCCTTGATCTGGCTGATTACCCCCTTCATCTTTTCTTCCCGGTTATCCAGGTTGATCATCTCCACTTCTGCTCCCACCAAATCGATGTGAGAAGGCACCAAGTCCAGGTTTTCTATCTCGGTTTTGAATATAATGGAACTAATGTCCACTCCATCGACCATGCATTCGTAAATGCTATTATCGATTTCTTTGGGGTCCTGCCCCAATCCCGAAGTAGTGTTGGCCTGAGGGTCAGCGTCGATCACCAGAGTTTTAAACTCCAGTACAGCTAAACTGGCCGCTAGGTTCATGGCTGTGGTGGTTTTCCCCACTCCGCCTTTTTGGTTGGCAATAGCTACTATTTTTCCCATTGTATTGGAGTCAAACGGTCGTGTCAGTTCGGTACTTAACGTTGGCATTTTTGATAAGCGTGAACCGCCTTTTGGCCTACTTTGTCCACCGTACGAAAGTACCTGTCTCGAGACATCCCGCAAATTACTTAATTTTCATTAGAATCAAGTATTGATTTCACGATTTGCCCCTTTGTCAAGACATTTCTACCAAAATGCCAATTTCACGTTACACAAAGATAGAAGTTTAATTTTTACATGAAACAGTTTGTTATCCACACCCAGCTGTGGATACATGCTAACTGGTTGACTACTAAAATCCTGAACGGTTTTTTTGAGTCCATATTTCTGTAAAAACGGTAAAGCAAAAGAGGGACTTGTTAAAGTCCCTCTGCTACTGTTTATTGCCTGTTTTTAGTTTACTTTTTGCGTTTGTTCGCATCAGCAGCCTTCATGGCTTCTTCCAGCCTCACCTGGAATTTTGATTTTTTCTTATTGGCGTTTTTCTTTTTGTTGGCCTCGATTTTTTCCCGGATTTTTTCGTCATCCACAAATTGTTTGATCAGTGCCTGCTGGCCAAAGGTCACCATGTTGGATACGAAGTAGTAAAAGCTCAATGCCGCAGGGTAGGAGTTGAGGACAAACATGAAGGTGATTGGCATGATATAGCCTAAGTTCTTCATAGGGCCCTGAGCAGCGGTAAGCTGATTGTTGAAACGGGTGTAGACGATCTGAGATACCGTCATCAAAAGAGTGAAAAGACTCACATGGTCACCGTAAAACGGAATAGTGAAAGGCAAGCCGATGATGGAGTCGTAGGTCGACAAATCATGCGCCCAAAGAAAGGATTCTTGCCTAAGTTCAATGGAGTTAGGGAAGAAGAAGAACATGGCAAACAAGAACGGCATCTGAAGCAGCATCGGAAGACAGCCGCTGATCGGGCTTACTCCAAGCTGGCCGAAGAGTTTCATCTGCTCCTGTTGCATTTTGGCCTGATCGTCTCCGTACTTTTCTTTTAGCTCGTCGATTTCAGGTTTGATCACCCTCATTTTGGCCATTCCTATATAGGACTTGTAGGTCAAAGGGAAAAGGAACAGTTTGATGATCAGTACAATCAGGATGATGATGACACCGTAGTTGGTGAAAACTTTTTCCAGGTAGTGAAAAAGGTTGACAATGATGTACTTGTTTACCCAGCTTACAAAGAAGTAGCCCATGTCCACGTTCTTTTCAAACTCCGGAGTTACCTTTTTCAGTACCTTATAATTGTTGGGGCCGAAATAATAACTGTTGCTTGCCTGTCCATTGTTAAAAGGCATGGAGAGACTGGCGGCCATGTCTTTTACTGAAAGGGTGTCCGAAGGAATGGTCTGAGTCAAGCCTACTTTGGAGAAGCCTTCTTGGGCAATCAAGCCTGAAGTAAAGAAGCGTTGTTTAAATGCCACCCATTTGACAGGAGTAGCGATCTGCTCTTGGTCATCATCCGAGGAGGCACTCAAATAGTCGTAATCACCTTCTTGTGTGTAGAAGTTGATATAGGTTTTTCTTCTGGATTCTGCAATGTCCGCTTCCTGCTTTTTGAGCTTGTCCTCCCAGTTAATGGAGATGCTCTGGTCAGCCAGACTGCTAATGCCAGAAGTGGAAATGTGTTGGTCTAACGTGTACTTGCCCTCTGGCAAGGTGTACGTCCTTTTGATGTTCCCAGAGCTGGTGTTGGCGGTAAAGGTAAGTTGCTGAGCAGCTACATCTTCTATTTGAATATTGGAAACACTTGAGGAAAAATACAGCTCATTAAGGCTCAAAGGCCCACGGTTGGTTTGAAGCTGATAGTCTATAGAAGCACTTTCTTCATCCATAAGGATCAAAGGGGCCTTGGACCATGTCTTAAAGTCTTTGAGCTCGACGTTTTTGATTTCGCCACCTTTCGAAGAAAAGATGATCTTGATCAGGTCATTTTCCAAGAGGATTTCTTCTTCCTTGCCATTTACAGCACTGGCAAATTCACCATATTTCTGCTGGTTTTGGAGGCTTACAACGCTGTCCGGTATGTTGATCGTGGCCGGAGCGGTTGTTTCAGGAGTTTCAATGACCTGGGTTTCGGTGCTTGTGTTGTTTTGTTCCTCGGTTTCTGGCTTAGGGCTGCTGAAAAAGAAGGAATAGACCAAAAGCACGGCTGCGAAAAGGATAAGACCTGTCGCTTGATTTCTGTCCATAATAGTAGTTTTCTATCGTCTGAAAGCGTGCCGCATGGCGGCGCCCTTTCAGAATTTTATTTAATTATTGCTCTTTTTGTTGTCCAGCGTCGCTTTGATGAATTTCACAAACAAAGGATGCGGGTCCAATACGGTACTTTTATATTCAGGATGGAATTGTGTTCCGACAAACCATGGATGATCATTCAGCTCAACGATTTCCACAAGACCGCTTTCAGGGTTGATACCGGTAGCGGCCATTCCACCGTTTTGGTACTGTTCCATGTATTTGTTGTTAAACTCATAGCGGTGACGGTGCCTTTCCTGAATTTTGGCTTTGCCATAGGCCGCACTTACTTTGGTTCCTTTTTTGAGCTCGCAAGGATAAGACCCCAGACGCATGGTTCCGCCCATCTGTTCGATGTTTTTCTGTTCTTCCATCAGGGATATCACCGGATTTGATGTTTCCGGATTCATTTCCGTAGAATTGGCGTCCTGCAGTCCCAGAACATTTCGGGCAAACTCAATAACAGCTACCTGCATTCCCAGGCAAATGCCAAAGAACGGTATCTTATTGGTACGGGCAAATTTAACAGTTTCCAGTTTACCATCAAGTCCACGCTCCCCAAATCCGGGGGCTACCAAAATCCCGTCAAGTTCTTCCAGTTTTTTGGAAACATTGTCCGGGTTGATCTCCTCAGAGGATATCAGGCTCAGGTTTACCTTGGTCTCACAGGCGGCACCTGCATGGGTAAAGGACTCTATAATGGATTTATACGCATCAGGTAAAGTGACGTACTTTCCTACCAAGCCGATGTTTACTTCTTGGGTAGGGTTTTTTAACCTGCCCAAGAACTCCTTCCAGTGTTCCAGTTTGGTGTCGGACTTTGAAGGTAGCTTTAGTTTGGTCATTACCCGCTCATCCAGTTTTTCTTTTTTCATGTGCAATGGCACATCATAGATGGTTTCCGCATCCATGGCTTCGATTACACAATTGAGCTGTACGTTGCAGAAAAGGGCCAGCTTTTTCTTGACGTCTACCGGAAGGTGGTGTTCTGTCCTACACACTAAAATATCCGGTTGGATACCGGCCTCCAGCAATTGTTTGACCGAGTGTTGGGTAGGTTTGGTTTTTAGTTCTTTCGCGGCCGATAGGTAAGGGATCAGGGTAAGGTGGACCACCAGGAAGTTATTTGGTCCCAGGTCCCATCGGGCTTGACGAACGGCTTCGATGAAGGGCAGTGATTCGATATCACCCACGCATCCACCGATTTCGGTGATGACCACATCGTAATTGCCCTCTTCGCCTAGTTTATAAAAACTGTTTTTGATCTCATCGGTGATGTGGGGGATGACCTGCACGGTTTTTCCCAAGAACTCACCTTTTCGTTCTTTGGTAATGACGTTGTTGTAAATTCTCCCTGTGGTCACATTATTGTTTTGGGAGGTGTTGGAATTGAGGAACCTTTCATAATGCCCCAAGTCCAAATCCGTTTCAGCTCCGTCCTCTGTTACATAGCATTCGCCATGTTCGTAAGGGTTGAGAGTGCCCGGGTCAATGTTCAGATAAGGGTCAAATTTTTGGATGGTTACCTTAAAACCTCTGGACTGTAGCAGTTTCGCCAGAGAGGCTGCAATGATTCCTTTGCCTAATGAAGAAGTTACTCCCCCTGTAATAAAGATATATTTGGTGGGTGACGCCATAAGAATATTATAATGTTTTGTTTCCTATGGGGCTCAAAATTAAATAAAATAATTGATTTGATCGTGGAGGGATGGATTAAAATTTCGTTTTTTCCTCCTGAGCACCCAGCGGAAGAACCAAACCCTTGATTTAAAGAGTGTGGTTGGTTTATCCTGTTGATAATTAAGTGTTTAAAATCAAATAGGCCATCCGCCGTGACGGATGGCCTATTTGATTTCCACAAGTGGTCAATATTATTTAGAGAACTCTTTTTTAAGTTCTTCTACATCCACGTTTTTGATTACAGGTTTTGCGTTCAGTTGTTTGATCTTGATCACTCGAGTGACTTGTCTCTGCCTGTTTCTTCTAGCTTTTCTTTTAAGTGTTGTAACTGCCATATCTATTTCGTGTTTTTAGTTCTATTCCAAATGAAGGGCAAAGGTAGGGAAATTATTTGTATATTCATCAAGATGTGTTTGAAAAATATAGCTAGATATTAAGGTAGCCAATGAAGAGCAGAGTAAATCAGAAAAAATGAAGGCTACTTTCATAAACTCTCTTAATTTTGGTGTTTTAAAATACTAAATGAAGCTTGATGGAAGTAAATACCATTGTTCAGGAACTTAGGGAAAAGGGTAGGAGTTGCCTTTTGGAGGGAAATGGGAGACGATTGGAGTTGATTGTTCCGGATTGCTATGAAGCAGAGAAAGATGAAGAGGCAGTATTCCTGTTAATTGATCTTTTTCAGATTAGGAGTGTGGCCGGGCAGTTTTCTGAAATTGCGCTGGATATTGTTGAATATGCGACCAAACCCACTGTCTATACCACTTTGGCAAGTCCCTTGATAGAAAAAGGCCCGGTAAAAGACGGGAAGATAAAGTTCAGCATCCTCAAGCAAGGGTGGTGGAACAAGGTGGTTTTCAATTTTGGGAGGCCATTGCTTTTCAAGGAGGTTGATGGATGCCCGGAAGCCCATGAGGTAAAGGAAAAGTTTCCATTATTTGGTTCTGGTGTAAAGAAAATGTTCTTAAGCCCAGAAGGGGAGGTAAAAATAGGTGATTGATGAATTTAGAAAAGGACATAGCCAGAATTGAGGTCATCAAAAAAGTAGGGAGCTGTGCAGATGAGCTTGGGCTGGAGGCTTATGTGGTGGGGGGATTTGTGCGGGATCTTCTACTGAAAAGGCCCAGTAAGGATATCGATTTTGTATGTGTAGGCAGTGGCATTGAGCTGGCCAAGAAAGTGGCCGCTTCTTTTGATTATCATGTACCTCTGTCGGTTTTTAAGAACTTTGGCACAGCGATGATTAAGCTGGAAGACTGGGAGCTGGAGTTTGTAGGTGCCCGAAAAGAATCTTACCGCATTGATTCCAGAAAACCAATAGTGGAGGACGGTACCCTTCAGGAGGATCAGGAGAGGAGGGATTTTACCATTAATGCCATGGCCATTTGCATCAATTCGGAAAGGTACGGAGAACTGGTTGATCCTTTTGACGGCATTGCAGACCTGAAGAGGGGCATTGTCAGGACTCCCCTGGATCCAGACACTACTTTTTCCGATGACCCTCTGAGGATGATGCGTGCTGTGCGG
Organism: Echinicola sediminis; assembly: GCF_054777495.1. Lineage (NCBI taxonomy): Bacteria > Pseudomonadati > Bacteroidota > Cytophagia > Cytophagales > Cyclobacteriaceae > Echinicola > Echinicola sediminis. The sequence continues at coordinate 14,975 of NZ_BAAHAP010000014.1, forward strand.
TTTGCTGCCCAGCTTGATTTTGATATTGAGGCCAGCACATTTGAGGGTTTGGTCCGAAACGCAAAAAGGCTTGATATTATATCCGGGGAACGGATTATAGATGAGTTGAACAAGATTGTGCTGACAGAAAAACCAAGTTATGGTTTTAAATTGCTTTTTGTCAGCAAGCTGTTGCACCAGTTTTTTCCGGAGATGGTGGAGTTACAGGGAGTGGATTCTGTAGGCGATAAGTCACACAAGGACAATTTTTACCATACGCTTCAGGTGCTGGATAATATATGTGCATCTACAGATGACCTGTGGTTGAGGTGGGCAGCGATCATGCATGATATTGCCAAGCCAGCGACCAAACGGTTCAATGCGAAGGTGGGGTGGACATTCCACGGGCATGAGGATAAGGGGGCTCGGATGACCCCTAAAATTTTCCGGAAGTTAAAATTACCCATGGATGAGCGCATGAAATATGTGCAGAAATTAGTAAGATTGCATTTACGGCCAATTGCATTGGTCAATGACAAGGTCACTGATTCAGCAGTAAGAAGGCTGCTGTATGAGGCGGGAGACGATGTGGATGACCTTATGAAACTCTGCCGAGCGGATGTGACTTCCAAAAATCCCAGTAGGGTAAAGCGTTTCTTGGCCAACTTTGATAAAGTGGAAAGGAAGATAGAAGAGGTGGAAGAAAAAGACCATGTCCGCAACTTCCAGCCGCCGGTTTCGGGAGAAGAGATTATGGAAATATTCGGCCTTTCTCCATCAAAAACCGTAGGAGAGCTAAAAGAAGAAATAAAAGAAGCTATATTGGAAGGTCAAATTGAGAATAATAAAGAACAAGCAATCCAGCTGATGTTTAAGTTGGCGGAGAAAAAAGGGATTACAAAAAAGGAAAACGAGTAAAAGTATGAATAAGTTTAGACTTGCAGCGCTAGCGTTGTGTTTGACCAGCTGGGGAGTGATGGCCCAGGAGACGGCAACAACAATCCCCAGCACAAAAAAAGACAGTAGTAAAGTGACGGCGGATCAAGGGGCAGTGAAGATCTATCAGATGGCCTTGAGGTATAATGACCCCATTGTAGCAAAAAATAAACTGTACGAACTCATTGAAAAGAACCCTTCCAATCTCTTTTATGCAGAAAGGTTGGCATCCTTGTATTTTGAACTTGAGCAGTACAGTTCAGCGGCATTGGTGGCATTGGACATTTTAAAAGCAGATGACAAAAATGTTCCCGCCCTTGAAGTAGCGGCCTATTCTCTGGAACAGTTAGGAGCCTTGGACAGGGCTTTGCCTCATTTTGAGTCCTTACATTTGTTGTCAGGGGACTTGTTCAGCTTGTACAAGACTTCTTATCTTCAATACTCTCTAAAAAAGTATGATGAAGCCCTGAATTCGGTAAACATGTTGATCAAAAACAACAAGTCGGAAGAGCAGAAGCTGACATTTCCTAAAAAGGACAATACTACCCAGGACGTAAGCATGAAAGCAGCGGCGCTCAATTTGAAAGGCTTGATCTATAAAGAACAGGGCAGTACTGCAGAAGCAAAAGCAGCCTTTGAATCGGCATTGGCCAATGCTCCCGGTTTTGAGATTGTTCAGGAAAATTTGAAAGAGTTGAATTAAGGATATTTGATAAAAAGAATGTGGAAAGCCAGGGTGAATCAGCTCTGGCTTTTTTTGTAAGTCTAGCGGTCTTTTACGGGGATGACGAGTTTAAGGCCTGACCAAATGTGGTCGATAGCACATACTTTGATGTCCACCAAGCCTATTTCCAAAGCAAGATTTCTGATGTCATTTTCCGATAGGTCTGTTTGGATCTTGGACGACTTTTTGGGCCAGCTCACCCAGATCATTCCATTGGGTTTTATTTCTTTTTTTAATGAAGGGAGCAAAAGTTTTAGCTCCTGATCTGATTTAGTGAAAAAGTGAATGAAATCTTTGGGAGGTTTGCTGCCCTGTTGAAGAATGATGTCTTCTGGAAGCGGGCCGAGAAGCTCAAAATAGTTTTCAGGGATATTGATGAATTTTAAAACAAATCCGGCTTTAATGCCCAGTTTTTTGATCAGGGGAGTGGATGAATAACCGGCAGTGCTCACTGTTGTGGAATTAGCGTCCAAAGAGCCGCCGAAGTAGCTCTTTGGACAGTAAGTCAGAAGTTTATTGGAGTCGGATGGGCCGACCGATCATTTTTGCAAACCGAAGGTCTGTCGTGATGCTGTTGCCCAGCTCTTCTCTTCGCTCTACTCTCTTGTTTCTTTCACTGCTTACTTCACCGGTGATTTCTCCAATGGCTACACTCAGCATGGTTTCTTTGGTATCTCCAAGGGGCAAAAGATTTCCTTTGTCGAATTCGTTGGATTCCACATCCGGCTTGAACCCATTAAAGTAATCTGACTGGTCCAGGCTGTTGAAGCTTTGGGAAATAATCGGTAGCAGGCCGTAGGGGTTGTCAGGGTTGTCTTCATCCTGAAATACTGTTGAACCTACATTTTTACCATAGGTGGTTTCCCCAATAAGTTTCACGCTCATGTAGGGGGAGAGGCCGTTGATGATCAGCTCACTCGCTGAAGCAGTTCTATCAGTGGCAATGATATAGATGGTATTGCCGCTAAGCTGATTTCCGATGTTTTGGATTTTTTCGGTGAAGGTGGTGTTGAGGAAGTCAGCGCCGTAAGAGTTAACGATCGCTGCCTGCAATCCCTCGTTGTACTTGGTTTTGTGGAAGATATCTCCGCTGGTTACTCCGGGAGCGATAAGGCTGGCCAAGTTGATGGCACTGGTCACAAATCCACCGCCATTGTAACGCAGGTCCAGTATCAGGTTATTGATGCCTTCTGCTTTGAAGTCAGCAAAAATATCATCGATCTGCTGGTCGTAAATGCCGAAGGTTTCTTCATCATCGGGATTGATTTCGTCGCCAGGGCTAAAGAAATTGTACATTAGGTAACCGATTTTATGACTGCCTATGGTGTAGACGGAGTCCAATAAAATGGGGTTTTCCGACAATTCTACCGCGATAAGTTCTAATGGATCTTCCAAAATAGAATAGCCTCCATCTCCTTCGTTGGCCTTATCATCGTACCGCGCCACGGTAAGGGAGTGGTCTTCGCTGATCCAACCGAGTACGCTTTGGTAATTGCTTAAAGTCATTGTAGTACCGTTGATCTCTGTAATGATGTCGTCCCTCAACAGTCCGGCTTCTTCGGCAGGACTTCCTTTTTTGATATAAAGCACTACAGCGATTACATTTTGGTTGCTAGAGCTTTCCCTGAAAAGGGTAAATTCATAGCCGGCCTCCTTATTGACTCCTTCAAGGGAATTGATCAGTTCTTGATAGTTAGGGTAGGCTACGGAAAACCGGTCCTGCTCCACTAAAAGAGCATCGAAATAATCTTCAGGATCCGAGGTCATGGCTATTGGGGAATTCATAATACTGTTCCAGTAATAGTAGTCGTCCATAACTTCCTGTATCCAATTGTTTACAGCTACGTCCGGATCGGTGGGGTCGGGATTCCCATTGTTGTTATTATTGTTGTTATTGTTATTCACGGGGTTTGGCCGCGTGAGGTCCTCGTCGGCACAAGAGAATGCCAGCAGGACAGTAAATAACAGCAGGCCAATATGTAACCGGAAGTGTGTATGGGTTTTCATAAGCAGTCAAATTGTTAGAGATGTTATACTGATTTGAGTGATAACTTAGCCAGATAAGTGACCAATTACTCAATATAAGACTATTAACGAAATAAAAGTAGGTGTTAGGTGAAAAAAAGAGCCAAGAATAGTGGGGAGGCGCGCTTTGATAGGTGGTGTTGGGCCAAGGACGGTCATTTAACAATGAGATTGTGCAAATCACCGAATAGTTAAGGGCTTTATTCTGATAGCAGCGTGTTAAGGAATAATGAAATTTTGAAAATACCCTTTTTGGGGTATAGTCCTGTATGGAAGTAATGATTAGCTTTGTAGCAGGAAATCCGAAAGTTTTTTACTGAAATTTTTGGCGTTTTTGTTTCCACTACTTGTGTAGTTTTTCTACATGTATTTTAAAGGCTACTAAAGTGAATGGAATAACAAGAGCATCTGGATAGGGAGGTTCTCTATGGTACTATTATTGTTACATTAGAATAAGCGAAAAGAATTTGTTGAAAACTTTACATTTTGTCATGCTCCAACTATCAGCGATTTTAGTGGCTTTTTTTGTCGGCCTTGCAGCGATCCCCTTAATTATAAAAATTATAAAAAAGAAAGAGTTTCTGGATCATCCTGGGGGAAGGAAAATTCACAAAATGGCAATTCCTTCCATGGGGGGGATTGGTATAGTACTGGGAATAGCAGCAGGTTTACTGTTTGTGATGGACTCCCAAGGATGGGGAGAAGCTGGCTTTTTAATCTTAGGGGTAGGAATTATGTTCCTGTTTGGATTCGGAGATGATCTGTTTGAGTTGACGCCTATCCAAAAAATGATTGGCCAGATCATAGCCGTGTTGATGGTTGTTTTTCTGGGGGATATCAGGGTGAGCAGTTTTTATGGTTTTCTGGGGATAGAGGAATTGCCTTTATGGTTTAGTTATGCGGTTACCGTTTTCACGTTGATCGGGCTTACCAATGCTTTTAATATGATTGATGGTCTTGACGGATTGGCAGGCTTGCTAAGCTTGATTTCATTTTTGTTTTTGGGCGGTTGGTTCCTTGCCACCGGATTTACGGTTTATGGAGGGATTGCCTTGGCAGCATCAGGAGGGATACTTTCATTTTTGGTGTATAACTGGCATCCTGCCAAAATTTTCATGGGAGATACCGGTTCGCTCACTTTGGGGTTTTTGATGGCTGTGTTAAGCGTGTTTTTTGTGGAGGCAAATGGAACGTTGCTGTCGGAGACACACGATCTAAGGTTTCATGCTCCCATCACTGCCGGACTGGCCTTAGTGCTGGTATCATGCTTTGATACCCTTAGGGTAATTGTAAAAAGAATCCGGAGGGGGCAATCGCCAATGGCAGCGGATAAAACCCACGTGCATCATTTTCTGATGCGGATGAATTTTAGACATGATCAGGTTGCTTGCATACTCGGGGGGATTAAGTTGGCTTTTTTGGGCTTGGTGATTGGTTTTTCAAACTTTACCGATAACCTGCTGTTGCCAATCGTTATAGGCACTGTGGTGGTACTGTGTTTGGTACTGGATGCGGTAACACTCAAGAAAGTAAAAAAGATAGCCAAAGCTTCTCCCAGGGTTTTGGTGTTGCAAACTACTGATGGAGGAAAAAGTTCATTAAGGGAACAGCGCCTGGACGAAGAGCCTGCTTAGGGGATTTTTTTAATCATCCTTCTCCAAAATCCAATAACGTTTCCGTCAAGAGGATGACAGGTCTGAAAAAAAAAACATTGCTGCCAATGGTTTTTTCATGGTTGATAAAAGAAAGGACAAATTCAACCTAATTAACCAAACTAAGTTTGTGTTTGATGCTAAGCCAGAACACATCTGTTTGCCGGTATTGCGATGGTGAAGAGCCAGAGGAAAACTGGTGCTGATAGGTGAATGAAGCGGAAATGTTTTCATTGAACTCCAGGACAGGCCCCAGTAAAATCCTGTTTTGATCGAAAATATTGTGGCTGATTTCTTTGCCTGCATTGATGAATATTTCATCTCCTGCATTGAAGGAAAGGTTTTTTGCTGTTTTGTCAGAGGAAAAGCTCAGTAAGGGAATCTTTACCATAAAGCGGTACCTAAAGCGGAAGTTGAAAGCCTCCGTTTCTACAGGAGCTTGGTCGGTGCTTTTGAAGAAGCGTTCTTCAACGCGGAAACGATGGGACAGGCCAATGGAATGGGTGGTTTGTGTCGTGTTGAATTCCTGAAAAGGCCTGAATTCTACCAATTGTCTCTCCTGATCAATATAGGATCCCAGATGGGCAAAACCCAGGCCTATTTCTGTTGAATTGTCGAGGTGGTAATTGATTGCTGTCCTTACTATATACGTGGAAAAGTGGTCAAAGTGGTTTTTGAAGCGGATGCCGGCATCTGAGGAAATGCTCCACTTATCTGATAGCAAAAGGGAGTTGTAATACTGGAGCCATTGTTGGTTGTCATGGGCAACTTCTTTGGTTTGGGCCTTTGCAGACAGAAAGGTCCCTGTAAAGAAGAGAAGGGTACAGCACAAAATGGGTAATGGGTTGATGCACCTTGAAAGTGTCATGGAGATGGTTTTTTTATGAAAGACTGGATAAAGCATGTTGCTTGGAGGCAATCTTGAGGGCAATTTGATCCCAAAGAAGGATTCTTTGCTCCAATGCTTTTTGGGCAGTTTCGAGGGATTCCTGCCATTTTTTCTTGTCGCTGCCGCATAATTCGGTGATCATCTGCATGGAAAGGGGGCCGTGTTCGTCTCCGTCAATTTCTATGTGGCGCTTTAGGTAATAGCTCAGTTTGCTATAAGATAGGCTGTTTTCCTGCTCAGACTTTTTGATGATTTCGATAAACATGTCCGGAATCAGGTCTTCTCTTCCAAAAGTAAATGCAGAGGCAATCAGGTGGGGCTTTCCTGTCTTGATGATGTCAAAGGTGAAAGCCACAAAGTCTTTTACTGCGGCATCAGCGTTTACTGCATCCAAGGCTTCGGATACTTTGTGTCCCTGGGAGAGCAGGTCAATGAAATGTTGTATCCCAGAGGTGTCGGCACCTACCTGCCCCATGGCATCCAGGTACATTTCATAGTGGCTTTTTGATTCGCCCAGCTCGTTAAGATCACTCTCTTCTCCCAGGACGATCTCGTTGATGAATCGGGCCAAACTAGGATGGGGAGCAGGTCTCCAAGGGACCGATGTGCAGGTGAGGTCTTTTTGAAGGGCCTTTAGCAGTGACATAAAATCCCATACAGCGTATACATGGTGCTCCATGAAGATTTTGATGTCATCAATGCTGGAAAGTTGTGTGTAGAGCGCATGATGGGACAGTCTGTCTTTGAGCGGTTTGATTTGTGTCTCGATGTATTCGGTTTCTTTCACGAAAATGTAGTGTTCTAGTCGGTTGGAAATAGCAATATAAGTTGATAGGCTATGGTGGGTTGGGGCATTGATTTGCAAAGCTAAGGAAAAAGCATGAGGATAACATCTTTTGTGAAAGGAAGGGTCAGACAGCCATGCCGTTGAAGGGGTTGAAGCTGCGTCTGCCCACATTCATGCCAATGGCCCGGCAGACAGTTTTGTCGCCATACTTTACATTGATTTTGTCCAGGGCCTGGTACAGCCGGATGCTTTCCTGGGTATCTTCAAACAGGTTGATCTGGTAGTTGCCGTGTACCAGTGCACTGAAGCGTACGCCGATCAGTCTGATGAGCAGGCGGCGGTTGTAGAGTTTTCGGAAGAGTTCCTTGACCACAGGGATGAGGGTATGGTCGGCGGCGGTATAGGGGATGCGCAGCTGCATGGTGTGGGTGTCAAAATCTGAATAGCGGATTTTGACACTTGCGCAGCAGGTAAGCTGTTTGTTTTTCCGGAGTTTGGAAGCCAGCTGTTCGGTCATGGCAACCAGGGTGGCTTCGAGCATTTGTACATCGATGGTGTCCTGGCTGAATGTGTTTTCGGTGGAAATGGATTTGGCTTCGGTATAAGGGATCACCGGGTTTCTGTCAATCCCATTAGCCTTGTCCCAGAGGACCAGCCCGTTTTTTCCAAAAGCGCTTTCCAAGAGTTCGGCAGGCATGGTTTGCAGGGTCTGGATTTTTTTGACCCCCATATTGTAGAGGCTATGGGCGGTTTTTTCTCCGATCATGGGGATTTTTCTGACCGAAAGCGGAGCCAGAAAGGGCTTTTCTGTTCCGTAGGGGATTTCTTTTTCATTATTGGGCTTGGCCTCTCCGGTGGCTACTTTGGATACGGTTTTGTTTTCGGAAAGCCCCAAGGAAATCGGGAGTCCCGATTCTTTTATGATGCGTTGACGGAGTTCGTGAGCCATTTTGAAGCAACCAAAAAAACGGTCCATTCCGGAGTAGTCGATATAAAACTCGTCTATGGATGATTTCTCAAACAAGGGAACACTTTCCCGGATGATCTCGGTGATTTCATGGGATTTTTGGCTGTAGCGTTCCGTATCTCCCCGGATGATCAGGGCTTCCGGGCATAGCTGTCTGGCAGTCCGCATGGGCATGGCCGAGTGGATGCCAAATACACGTGCTTCGTAGCTGCATGATGCCACCACTCCCCGGTCTCCAGAGCCTCCGATCAGGATGGGTTTGCCGTTTAACCTGCTGTCAAACAGCCTTTCTACGGAAACGAAGAAAGAATCCAGGTCCATGTGTACTATGCTTCTATGACTGCTTAGGTTCATAATGTAAATTTAATAAACATATTTGTGTTTGTTAAAATTACATGCGGAAACTTCGTCGTATCACGGACAAACTATGACAGCTAGTGTCATGGCTGTGAGGGCTTGAGCCAACGCTGCCTTCCGCTTGGTATCCCATGGTCAGGGGAGGTGCCGGAAAAAGACATCAAGGCTCTTGTGTATAAAAAGTAAGCCTTAGCCCCCAAGAAATGATAAGGGGCTAAAGTTGAATTCTGTGGCTTATTCTTTTTCTTTGGAATTGGATTTGATTTCCAATGGCATCATTTCGGACAGTTTTTCCCCTCCTTTGATTCCGAAATCCAAGGTACGGATAGGGAATGGTATATCGATGCCGTTTTTGTCGTAAGCATCTTTGATGGCTATGATACCTTGGCTGGTAGCTTCAAGAAAATCCGCCTGGGAGGTGGAGTCCTTCACCCAGTACCTTACCTGGTAATTGATAGAGCTGTCACCAAACTCTTTGAAATAAAGGCTGATGCCTTTTTCTTTGTCAATGGTAGCCAGGGACTCAATGGCCTGAAGGGTGACTTCCTTGACTTTTTTGAGGTCATCCCCATAAGACACGCCACAAGCCAAGTCAACCCTTCTTTCGCCGGAAGCCGTGTAGTTTTTGATGGGGTTCTCGAAAATCATTTTATTGGGAACGATATACAATTGTCCCTGCGGGGATTTGATTTCAGTGGCCCGAAGGCTGACGCGCTGAACAGTGCCAAAAATTCCGTTGGTCTCGACCAAGTGCCCGGTACGGATGGGTTTCCGTACCGCCATGATCACTCCGGACATGAAATTGGAGGCGATGTCCTGAAAAGCAAAACCAAGGGCCAGACCGATAATACCGGCACCGGCAAGCAAAGAAGTGACGGCTTTGTCCAGTTTGAGGACACTGAGGGCAATAAAAACACCTGCAGAAATGACCAGGATATAGACTACCGTGCTGAAAAGGGTGTTGAGGCTTTTACTGTCCGATATTTTTGAAAGGAAACGGTGGAAGATATTCCTGACCAATTTGGCCAATAATACAAAAGCAAGGGTGATTAAAATCGCCACCAAGAAATTCGGTAACATTTCAATGGCCAATTTTATCCAACTGGCTAGTTTTTCAATGATGATAGTGAAGAAATTCTCGAGTATATTGGTGATTGCTTCCATGAGACAAGGGGTAGGTGTTGCTTTTAAGCTACAAATATTTTTGGTAAAAAGCACGGGGTCAGGGGGAGAATGTACATGAAGAGCGTGCTTAACCGCCTCTCATTGGAGATTTGTCAAAAGGGAGGGATAGTGAAAAGGTGAAGGGGAAGGGCCACTCCGATTATTTTATATCGGTCAGATGCAACTTGTAGGCGCTATAGGATGTTGAAAATTTATAGGTCATTTTTGAAAAAATATTTTTAGTTTAGAATTATATGGGGAACATAAACATCCTTACCTACAGGCCGGAATTACAGCCGCATTTTGCATCCATTAATAAAGCATGGATCAGTGCGCACTTTACCCTGGAACCAATAGATATTGAGGTTTTGGAAAATCCGGAACAATCTATTTTGGATAAGGGAGGGGCGATTCTTTTTGCCGAACTGGAGGGAGAAATAGTAGGGACGGTAGCGCTGATCTTTCAAGAAGAAGGGATTTATGAGATGGCTAAGATGGGCGTATTGCCTGCTGCCCAAGGGAAGAAAGTAGGCTGGACCCTGGCACGGGCCATTTTGGCAAAGGCCAAAGAACTGGGAGGGGAAAAAGTAGTGCTTTACAGCAGCAGAAAGCTGGTGCCTGCTATCGGGATGTACCGAAAACTCGGCTTTCAGGAAGTGTTCCCTGAACCGGGGCAATATTCAAGATGTGATATTAAAATGGAAATCAGTCTTTAATGAAAGAAGGAAAGCAGGAAATAATCATCCGGGAAGGGAGTATTCCAGAAATACTTTCCCTCAGTCTGGCCATTCCGGAGTTTCAACAGTCTTATGGTGGGGAAGTGTATGCGGAAAGATTAAAAGGCAAGCCACATCTGGTTTTGGTGGCGGTGTATGGAGGAAAGCTGGTGGGGTTCAAAGTTGGCTATGCCTGGGACAGCACTGCTTTTTATTCCTGGATGGGAGGTGTTTTGCCGGCATTCCGAAGAAACGGGGTGGCAGGAATTTTGGCGGACGTTCAGGCCGATTGGGCCAAGAAGTCAGGATTTACCAAGCTGTTTTTTAAGACCCGGAATAAACATGCGAAGATGATTAATTTTGGTTTGAAAAAAGGCTTTATGATCACAGAGGTGATCAAGAAAGACACCAAAGAAGAGTATAGGATCATCATGGAGAAGGAACTGTTATAATAAATGCCCTTGATAATCAGGGGGAGATAGTATTTGGGCGGGCAATTGCAAATAAATGTTCAGGGTTCATTTGGAGCAAAAGGGATATCTTTCTACTTTTGCAGACCTATCAAGCGCATGTGGTGAAACTGGTAGACACGCCATCTTGAGGGGGTGGTGCTCTTATGGGCGTGGAGGTTCGAATCCTCTCATGCGCACAAAAAGGCCTTTCGGTTTTCCGGAAGGCCTTTTGTGTTTTTGGGTCTAAAGAGTATCAAGTAGCTAGATAATAGTATCAAGAAACAAGATTAAAGAGCAAAGAATAAAGATTGTTTTTCGAAGGGATAGGGTTGGGAGTGATTGGACTCGTTCACGTCATCGCGAGCCCGAGGGAAGGAGGGCGTGGCGATCCCCGCATCAGGAGAGAAATTGCTTTGTGATTTTTTTATTACACTACAGAGGACGCTGAGAAGGCACAGAGGTCTTTGTAAGACATTAGATATAAGACACAAGATGATAGACTGGATTACCTTTGGGTCGGATTCAGTTTATTGGGGGGGAGCGGTACCTTTTATAGGTTGAAGGGATCAATGTGTACATTTACTACCTTTGAGCAATCCATAAACCATCTGAGTTTATCCCCTTTATCAGTGGTTCATCACTTTTACCCTAAGCATGTCAAATAGGAGGGAGAACAATGAAACAAGAGAAAAGAGCAAAGACCGATCCAAGGGCCTTGTTTTGGGATAGGGAATGCTTAACTTTTGGCTATATAGGAGAATTATAAATTTCTGCTATCTTTTTAGTTCCGCATTGCAAATGTGGAACAGCCGATGTGCCCTAGCTTGGTGCGAACGAATAGTTGGTGGCATAATCGTTTTAGCTATTTATTAAAGGTGTTATCGAGATGTTGTTTTCTGAAATTCTTCGAATAGGTGGTTTTGTTTTCTTTCGTTTTGTCTTCGGTTTTATAAAAACGGATAGTTTTGGGAATATTTTTAATATTAAGATTTTACTTAATTAAAAAAATAGCTAAATAGGGCATTGAATAAGCAGTGACAACGTTTTAAACCTATAATTTGTGGCTATGATTACCCCGATCCGATCCTTTCGAATAACGTACCTATTTCTTGCGCTAGTGTTGTTTCTCAGTGTAGGGCATCGTGTCTTTGCACAGAAGAATAAACTGCCCTATAGACGGGCCGATATGCCTGTGGAAGAAAGGGTGGAGGATTTGTTGGGAAGGATGACATTGGAAGAAAAGGTAGGCCAGCTGTCCACCTTGTTGGGCTGGGAGATGTACGAAAAAACAGGAAAAGGCGTGAAAGTCAGTGCTGCTTTTGAAGAGGCCGTGCAAAGCCGCCATATAGGAATGCTTTGGGCTACTTTACGGGCCGATCCTTGGACACAGAAAACATTGGTGACCGGGCTTTCTCCAAGACAGGCCGCTGAGGCCACCAACGCCATGCAAAAGTATGTGATGGAAAATACCCGTCTAGGCATTCCCATGATGTTGGCAGAAGAGTGTCCACATGGCCATATGGCCATAGGGACGACCGTTTTTCCGACATCTGTAGGGCAGGCCAGTACCTGGGATCCGGAATTGATCCAAAAGATGGCCTCTGCCATAGCACTAGAGGCAAGGTTGCAAGGGGGGCATATTGGTTATGGTCCGGTTTTGGATTTGGCCAGAGAGCCAAGGTGGTCGCGTGTGGAAGAGACTTACGGAGAAGATCCCTATGTCAACAGTCAGATGGGTATTGCCATGGTGAAAGGTTTTCAAGGTGAGGGCATAGGAAGCGGCAAAAATGTGATCTCCACGCTTAAGCATTTTACGGCCTATGGTGTCCCTGAAGGAGGGCATAATGGCACCAGTGTGAGTGTGGGGGCAAGGGAACTGCAACAAAGTTATTTGCCTCCTTTCAAAGCAGCCGTGGAGGCGGGGGCTTTGTCGGTGATGACCGCCTATAATTCGATCGATGGGGTTCCTTGTACCTCCAATGGACACTTGTTAAACGATGTCTTGAGAGATGACTGGGGTTTTGAGGGCTTTGTGGTTTCCGATCTGGGAAGCATCAGCGGTTTGAAGGGGAGTCATCATGTAGCAGTAACCAACCAGGATGCGGCCCGCTTGGCCATCAATGCGGGGGTGGATAGTGACCTGGGAGGATACGGTTTTGATAAATATTTGTTGGCCGCGATGAAAGCCGGAGAAGTTGATGAAGCGGTGTTGGATCAGGCGGTGGCCAGGGTGCTTAAGGTGAAGTTTGAAATGGGGCTTTTTGAAAACCCTTACGTTGATCCTAAAGCAGCCGAAAAAACAGTCCGTTCTGAAAGCCATGTGGCATTGGCCAGGGAGGTAGCCAGAAAGTCCGTCGTTCTATTAAAGAATGAAGAAGCTGTTTTGCCTCTCAGCAAATCCCTGAAAAGAGTTGCGGTAATTGGCCCCAATGCGGACAATACCTATAACCAGTTGGGGGATTATACAGCTCCCCAACCGGACAGCAATGTGATAACGGTACTGGAGGGAATCCAGAATAAGGTGGGCAAGACCGTGCAGGTGGATTATGTCAAAGGCTGTGCGATTCGGGACACTACCCAAAGTCAGGTCAAGGAAGCGGCAGCTTTAGCTGCTCAGGCCGATGTGGCCGTGGTGGTTCTGGGGGGATCCAGTGCCAGGGACTTTGATACCGAATATGAAGAAACCGCAGCTGCCAAGGTGAGTGATGCCAAAGAAGGGGAGCTGATCAGTGATATGGAGAGCGGAGAGGGATTTGACCGGATGACATTGGAACTGCTGGGAGATCAGCTGAAATTATTAAAGGAGATTGAAAAAACGGGGACCCCGGTGGTGCTGGTTTTGATCAAAGGAAGGCCTTTGAACCTGAATTGGGCGGATGAGCATATTCCAGCCATTTTGGATGCCTGGTATCCCGGACAGGAGGGAGGCAATGCCATTGCCGATGTATTGTTCGGCGATTATAACCCTGCCGGTAGATTGACCATTTCGGTGCCAAAATCTGTAGGCCAGCTACCGGTTTTCTACAATTACAAAAATCCCAAAAGACACGATTACGTAGAGGGAAGTGCCGAGCCGCTTTATGCTTTTGGGCATGGTTTGAGTTATTCGGATTTCAGCTATGAAGGATTGGAAATCAGCAGTAAAGGAACGCAGGAAAGCCCAGAGGTGGAGGTGTCCATGACGGTAAAAAATAACAGCGAGCGAGATGGTGAGGAAGTGGTACAGCTGTATCTGAAGGACCTGGTAAGTTCCACTGTTTCTCCGGTTTTACAGTTGAAGCGTTTTGAGCGCGTAGCCATTCCTGCCGGAGAAAGCAAAACAGTGCGCTTTACCTTGGGTGCTGAAGATTTGCAGGTATTGGACGCGAAGATGGACTGGGTGGTGGAGCCCGGTGATTTTAAGGTGATGGTGGGGGCTTCCTCCAGGGATATTCGACTGGAGGGGAGTTTCACTGTTTCCAAGTAGTTGATTAAGCTTATTTAAGTTTGTACATATAGCCCTAGCCGGGGCATAATCAATAGTTGTTCATGTTAAAAAAAACAATGCTCATTGTGTCATCAGCTTTGCTGCTGGTGGCCTGTGAAACTGCGCAAAAACAGGAGGTTTCGGGGGATTTACCCATTATTCCCTACCCTCAGCAGATAACCCGTTTGGAAGGGTATTTTCACTTGACTTCCGAAACCAAGGTTTCGGCAGAAGGAGGTGACTTGGACGTGTCTGATGAGCTCGCTTATCTGGAGGAATTGTTGGGGGAACCCAATTTATCATCACCTGATAAGGATGGAGGTGAGATTCAGTTAAAGTACGATTCATCGGTTAAGGAGACGGAAGGCTATGTGCTGGAGGTAGGCACTGAAAAAGTAATGATAAAGGCCGGTAGTAAGGCAGGATTCTTTAGAGGAGTCCAGACCTTTGGGCAGTTGATTCCGGTAAATTTGGAAGGAGAGAAACTGGGGTCCGTACAGATTCCGACGGTAACGATTCAGGACGCTCCTAAATATGAATGGCGGGGAATGCACATTGATGTATCCAGACATTTCTTTACCGCGGATTACCTGAAAAAGTTTATCGATCGTATGGCCCGGTACCATTTCAATAAGTTGCATTTGCATCTTACCGATGACCAAGGCTGGAGGATAGAAATCAAGCAATTTCCCAAGCTCACGGAGATTGGAGCCTGGAGGACTTTTAATAACCACGATTCCGTATGCATGGAGCGGGCCAAGACCAATCCTGATTTTGTGATCGACCCTTGGAATATCAAAGAAGAGGGAGGAGAAACGGTTTATGGCGGTTTTTATACCCAAGAGGAAATGAAGGACATCATTGACTACGCAGCCAAGCAGCACATAGAGGTGGTCCCCGAAATTGATATGCCGGGGCATATGAATGCTGCGATCCGGGCTTATCCTTATTTGACCGGAGATCAAAAGACGGCATGGGGAAAGGTGTTTTCCAGTCCTTTGAACCCGTGTCAGGAGCCTACGTATGAATTTGCAGAAAAGGTATTGGACGAGATCATGGCTTTGTTTCCCAGTCAATACGTCCATATCGGAGCAGACGAGGTGGAGCGGGAGTTTTGGGAGACCGAAATGTGCGAGGATTGGATGAAGGAAAATGGAATCGATAATGTAGATGAATTGCAAAGTTTTTTCGTGAATCATATGGAGGCCTATGTGAAGTCCAAAGGCAAGCAGTTGATTGTATGGGATGATGCTTTGGCAGGGGGAATCAGCCCTACAGCCCATGTGATGTATTGGAGGAGTTGGGTAAAAGATGCCCCTCTAAAAGCAGTGGAAAACGGCAATGACGTGATTATGTCACCAGTAGGAGGGGGCTTGTATTTTGATTATGCTCCTGACAAAACCTCGCTGAGAAATGTGTATACGACGATGATCGTTCCGGAGGATTTTACAGAAGAACAGGCGGAAAAGGTAATAGGTGGTCAAGCCAATATCTGGACAGAATATATCCCATCAGAAGCTCGGGCGGATTATATGTACATGCCTCGAATGACGGCATTGGCGGAACGTCTGTGGTCTGATCCAAAGGATTTTGAAGGCTATATGGAAAGGCTGGCAGCGCATATGGCATGGATGCAGAAGGAAGAAATCAATTATCGCCTTCCTGACCTCGAAGGGATCACGGATATGAGCATGTTTGTGGGAACGGGAACATTATCCCTGAGTGCTCCGGTGGATTTTCTGGAAATCCGATATACTACGGATGGATCCGATCCTGAACTGGATGATCCTATTTTGGATAAGCCTTTAAAGGTGGAGGAAGATACTGATTTTAAGATTGCCGCTTTCGGGCCATCGGGAAACCGTGGGGATATCTATACCATGCCTTTTCGAAAGACCACTTACCTCTCTCCGGTAGAGTTGGGCGAGGAGAAATTGACTACAGGGCTTTCAATGGCCTTTCATAAGGGGACTTTCAAGCAGACTGCCTTGATGGAAGAACACCATCCGGATGAGGTACGCTTGGTCAATGAATTGGAGATTCCAAAGGATCTCGGCAAGGGTTCATTTGGGGTGGTATTTACCGGTTATATCCGTGTCCCCGAAAAGAAAATATATGATTTTATCCTTACCAGTGATGATGGGAGTAAGCTGTACATTGGGGACAGAGAAGTAGTCGATAATGACGGATTTCATCCTTCGAGGGAAGTGAGCGGACAGGTCGCTTTGGAAGCGGGTTTACACCCATTCAAATTGGCCTTTATAGAAGGTGGTGGTGGCTACTCCCTGACATTGGAGTATATTGACGGGGATGGGGAGAGGAAACCGGTGCCCTCTGATTGGTTGGTGAGAAAATAATTTAGAAAAAGAAGTACCCATTAAAATGATAAAAACAAGCATGAAACGAATGGTATTGCCCGTTTTGGGGATGTTGGCATTTGCCTGTAATCAGGAGACTGATGAGCAACAGGATACCACAACAAAGGAAGTAAATCTTGTACAATACGTCAACCCCTATATCGGTTCGGGAGGCCATGGCCATGTCTTTGTGGGGGCTAATGTGCCCTTTGGAGGGGTGCAGCTTGGACCGACCAACCTGACAGAGGGCTGGGATTGGTGCTCCGGCTATCATTACTCCGATTCCACCATTATCGGTTTTGCACATACCCATCTGAGTGGAACGGGCATTGGTGACTTGGGGGATGTTTTGGTGATGCCACTGGTGGGAGAGACCATGGTGACGAAAGGAAAGCCCGAGCAGCCAGAAACCGGTTATTTTTCCTATTTTTCACACCAGGAGGAAAAGGTGGAGCCAGGTTATTATGCCGTCAAACTGGACAGGTATGATATTTATGCGGAACTGACAGCCACAGAAAGGGCGGGTTTCCACCAATATACTTTTCCTGAAAGTGAAGAAGCCAAGATCCTATTTAACCTGAAGCAGGGGATTGGCTGGGACGTGTCGACGGAAACGCATATCCGATTGGAAAACGATACTACTTTGTCAGGCTATAGGTTTTCCAAAGGCTGGGCGGAAGACCAGAAAATATATTTTAAGGCTATTGTTTCCAAGCCTATCCAGTCCTTGGAGCTTTATGACTTAAATGAAAAGAAAGAGGGAGACGAAATTACCGGAAAAAGGGTAAAAGCTTTGATGGGCTTCGGTACAACAGAGGGGGAGAAAGTACTACTTAAAGTGGGGATTTCCCCGGTGAGTGAGGAGAATGCCCTGGAAAATCTTCAGGCAGAAATTCCCCATTGGGATTTTGATCAAGTGGTGGCTGATGCCAAGGCAAAATGGAACCACGAACTCAACAAGATCCAAGTGGAAATGAAGGATCAGGATGAAATGATCAAATTCTATTCTGCCCTTTACCATACCATGATCGCCCCATCAATTTTCAATGATGTGAATGGTGATTACCGTGGCACTGATGGGGAAGTCAGGAATGACAAGTCCTTTACCAACCTGACCACTTTCTCGCTGTGGGATATCTATCGCGGTTGCAGTCCGCTATACACCATTTACCAGCAGGACAGGATGGAAGATATGGTCAAGTCCATGTTGAAGATTTATGAGCAACAAGGAAAACTTCCTGTCTGGCACCTGATGGGCAATGAAACCAATACCATGCCGGGCTACAGTGCAGTTCCTATCATCGTAGATGCCTACCTGAAGGGGATTCCAATGGATGCTGAGCTGGCCTTTGAGGCGGTAAAAACCACGGCGATGAGGGATGAGTTTGGCCTTGATAAGGTAAAGGAATTAGGGTATATCCCTGCAGACCATGAGGTGGAAAATGTTTCCAAGGGCTTGGAATATGCACTTTCCGATTGGAGCATTGCCCAGATGGCCAAGGCCATGGGCAAGCAGGAAGATTATGCGTATTTTGCAAAAAGGGGGCAAAACTACAAGAACTACTTTGACCCTGAGGTTGGTTTTATGCGGGGAAGAATTTCCGATACGGAGTGGAGAACGCCTTTTAGCCCCTTTACCTCTGTTCATATGAAAGGGGATTTTACGGAAGGAAATGCTTGGCAGTATACCTTCCTGGTACCTCAGGACGTGGAAGGGTTGATCGAATTGCTGGGAGGAAAAGAAGCGTTTATTGCCAAACTGGATGATTTGTTTGTGGCAGAAGGTGATATGGGAGAGGAAGCTTCCAATGACATTACCGGTTTGATCGGTCAGTATGCCCAGGGCAATGAACCAAGCCATCATGTGACTTATATGTACGGGTACGTGGACCAACAATACAAAACCGCTGACAAGGTCAGGTATATTTTGAATGAGCTATATGCCAATGATCCGGATGGTTTGAGTGGCAATGAGGATGTGGGGCAAATGTCGGCCTGGCTGGTCTTGTCTTCCCTGGGTTTTTATCCGGTGAATCCTGCAGGTGGAAAGTACGTTTGGGGCAGCCCTACGGTCGATAAAGCGGTCATTAGAATGGATAATGGCAAGACTTTAAAACTGACCGTGAAAAACAATTCCTCGGAAAATATCTATATCCAAAGTGTGACATTCAATGGCGAGCCTTATAGTAGCCAGTTCTTGATGCATGAAGATATCCTAAAAGGAGGAGAGCTGGTTGTGGAGATGGGAGCCGAAAAGTAACAAAAGAATGCTATTGTAGTAGAAAAATCCCGGTAAATTGACTTACCGGGATTTTGTGTACTTATCGTTAAAATGCTATTTCCATCTGATCAGGAAGAAGTTTGAAGGATTTTCGGTGAAGAGGGGTAGTGCCCAATTCAGCGATGCCTGTTCGGTGTTGTTTGGTTGGATAGCCCGCATTTTTTTCCCAGCCATAGCCCGGGTATTCTTTGGCGTGTGCTTCCATTAACTTATCCCGGTATACTTTGGCCAGAATAGAAGCGGCCGCAATACTGGCGTATTTCCCATCGCCTTTTACAATACAGCTAAAAGGGATCTCCAACTCGCTTTTAAACCTATTGCCATCGATCAAAAGATGTTCCGGCTTTTTTTGTAAGGCACTGATGGACCTGCTCATGGCCAAAAAGGAGGCATTTAAGATGTTGATTTCGTCAATTTCCTCAACGGAAGCCTCTGCAATGGCCCAAGCGAGTGCATTTTCCTTGATCTCTTGGACCAAGGATTCCCGGTTTCCTTTTGAAAGCTTTTTCGAATCGTTGATGAGTTCGTTGGCATAATCATGCGGAAGTATTACCGCAGCAGCCACCACGGGGCCACATAGGCAGCCCCTTCCTACTTCATCACAGCCCGCTTCAAGGCGGTTAGCTTCTAAATAGGGTAACAACTTCATCCTGTACCACTTCTTCTCTTGGATAATATTTATGGATCATTTCAGCCACTAGCCCCGTCCATCCGGTTTGGTGGGACGCTCCGAGGCCTTTGCCGTTGTCTCCGTGGAAATACTCGAAAAACAAAATGTAGTCCCTGAAGTGGGGGTCATTTTGCATCTTTTCATTATCACCGAAGACCGGTCGTTTTCCTTCCTTGTTTCTTGTGAAGATTTCAATGTTCCTTAGGGAAAGTTCTTTGGCGATAATGTCCAAAGAAGCAAATTTTCCGGATCCCGTAGGGTATTCAATCGGGAAATCACCACCGTAGTAATCGTTGAACTTTTTCAGTGACTCCATGATCAGCCAGTTGATCGGAAACCATATTGGCCCTCTCCAGTTGGAATTGCCCCCAAACATCCGGGTATTGGATTCTCCAGGGGTATATTTAACGGTATGCTTCTCTCCATTGAGCTTCATCGAATAAGGATGATCTTTATGGTATTTGGATACCGATCGAATACCGTAATCCGATAGGAATTCATTGGGATCAAGAAGTTTGTTGAGCAAGCTCTTCATACGGTAGCCCCTCAGCAAAGAAAACAAGTGCCTTTTGTCTTTACCGGGTTCTATCCAGTTGGACACCAAGGAGGCCAACTTGGGCTTTTCTTTCAGGAAAAAGTCCAGCCGCTTCTTGAATTCCGTGAGGTTCTCGTACATTTCCTCCCTGATAGGCTCTACGGCAAATAAAGGGATAATTCCTACGATGGACCTTACCTTCATCCGTTGAGGGTCCATATCATCGATGTGGAGCACATCGTAGAAGAAATCATCTTCATCATCCCAAAGGCTGATGTTTTGGCCGGAAATATTGTTCATGGCCCCGGCAATGTATAGGAAGTGTTCCAGGAACTTGGTGGCGGTATATTGGTATACCTTGTTGAATTCGCACAGGTCCAAGGAGATCCTAAGCATATTCAGGCAAAACATCGCCATCCATGATGTAGCATCCGCCTGTTCGAGTTTTGCACCAAACCTATCCACATGGCTTCTGTCAAAGAGACTGACATTATCCAGCCCGAGGAAGCCTCCTTCAAAGATGTTTTGGCCATCGCTGTCTTTCTGGTTGACCCACCAGGTAAAGTTGAGCATCAATTTGTGCAAACACCTTTCCAGGAACTCATGGTCTCCCTTACCGTCATTCATGCTTTTGTCTATTTGATAGACTTTTTGAATCGCATAGGCATGTATCGGAGGGTTTACATCATTGAAATTCCATTCATAGGCAGGCATCTGTCCATTGGGGTGCATGTACCATTCACTCAAGAGCAACAGGAGCTGCTCCTTTGCAAAAACTGGGTCGAGCCTGGCCAGCGGGATGCAGTGGAAAGCCAGGTCCCATGCAGCATACCAAGGGTATTCCCATTTGTCTGGCATGGAAATAATATCATAATTTTGAAGGTGCCGCCAGTTGTGGTTCCTTCCTTTTTTCCTTTCTATTGGTGGGACATATCTTCCGGGGTCTCCTTCCAGCCACCGCTCCACATTGTAATAATAAAACTGCTTTCCCCACATCATTCCCGCATAGGCCTGACGCTGGATGCTTTTCAGCTCCTCGTCATGGATATGTGCCTGCATCCCCTCGTAGAATTCATTGGCATCATGAAGCCTGTTCTGGATGATTTCATCGCATTCCTCCATGTTAATAGGGGAGGCTTTCCGTCTCATCCTAAAGGAGACTTGGATGGATTTACCTGCAGGGACAGTAAGTTGGTAGAGTGCCGCCGCCTTGGTGCCGAAATTTTCCGGATTCAGGTGTTTGGTATCTCCGTGGATCACATAATCGTTGATGGCATCTTTTAAGAATTTCTTCTGATTGCCAATATTGTAAAGCTTTTCCCGGTTGGTCTCATTGTCACAAAACAGCAGTTCGGGCGTGCCTTCAAAGTGAAAATGGTAATTCCCTGATTTTGGGGAAAAAGCCAAAATCCTGTTCTCTGATTTTTTTGAAAGTTTGGGAATGAAAGGCTCATGTCCTGTAAACCAGGTTTTTCTGAACCAGACAGTTGGCATCACCCAAATCGTGGCGTCCTCTTTCCCTCGGTTATGTATGGTAGCTCTGGAGACGATGTCTTCAAAGTCATTTTTTGCATATTCTACAAAAATGTCAAAATAAGCATCATCATCGAATATCCCGGTGTCAATGAGTTCATACTCGGGATCGCTTTTGCTCCTTTTGGCATTTTCTTCCTCAAGATCCTTGTAAGGGAATTCGTTCTGAGGATACTTGTAGAGCATTTTCATATAGCTGTGTGAAGGAGTGCTGTCAAGGTAGTAGTACAACTCCTTGACATCTTCACCGTGATTCCCTTGGTTGCCGGTCAAACCAAAAAGCCTTTCCTTGATCATTGGGTCTTTTCCGTTCCAAAAGGCCCAGGACAAACATAGCTTTTGTTTGTGATCGCTGAATCCTGCTATTCCCTCTTCTCCCCATCTATAGGCTTTACTTTTGGCATCTTCGTGGGTGACATTTTCCCAGGCAGATCCATCGGCACTGTAGTCTTCCCGTACGGTGCCCCATTGTCTCTCTGTTAAGTAGGGTCCCCATTTCTTCCAATGTTTGACCCTTTCATGATCTTCTTTAAGTCTTAATCTCTCTATATTCATGGAATTAAATTCAGGTCCAAGACTCCAATTTACGAGTTTTTACAAAAAACAATACCCCTGAAACGATTAAGCTTTTTAAACTGATTCAGATTATTTTACCGAAAACGATTTCCCTGCAAGAAAACGCGTTTTTTTAAAAGAAGTTTTTTTAAATTTTTTTCTCGACCAAGTATCAAATTGTGAAAAAGAGATGGGATTATCAAGCGTAAAATTCAGTTTCGAAGCCTAACTCATAAACGGTTTCTTCTTGGGATTCATGGATGATTTTAGAAATTTTGGCCGAAAACTGGGCCTGCCATTTGGGGAAAGTGAGCTCTTTTTGAGGGGTGGTTTTTAACCATGAATCGAATCCTTCAATATCAAAACAAGTCCCTGAAATACCGGCCTCAGCGTTTACGGCATCCAAGGCGTTGCAGGCCTGCTCATACTGTCCTTTCACCGGAACCATCATCACCTGCTTGCCCAAGTACATTGCTTCACAGACCGACTCGAAACCGGCTGTGCACAGTAAGCCTCTACAGCCGGCCATTTTTTCCAAGAACAGGCGGTCGTTGATCTGGTGAAAAGTGATGTTAGGAAGCGGGGTATAGGTGTCAGGAGCATCCTTTTTGTCCCAAAAGGCTTCGATTTTGATGTTAGGCTGCTTTTTGCATAGGGAGATTATTTCATCCGCATATCCGGGGTTGACGATATAGGTAAGGATAAAATCTTCACTACTTTGGTGTAGGTGTTTTATCTCTGGCCGTAATAGGGGAGGAACTACGGCCAGTCTTTTGTTCGTATGTTCGGGCAGTGGCCGAAAGGACAAGGCCAGTAATTGGTCTGCTCCAAGTGCGGTCAGCCAGGTATTCAGTTTAAATAGAACCTGCTGTAAGGGCTGATTGGGGGCAAAGGGGAACTCAGGGTGGTAAATAAGGTATTGATGCCCGATCGCCCAGAACTTAGCTTGTGGACGGTAAAAAAAGTGGTAAAGGCCAGCAAGGTTGTCGTAAAAGTTGATGATGATATCGGGTTGATGCTTTTTGACCACTTGGTCAATGGTTTTGAGGCTTTGGTAGAATTGACCGCATTTTAAGGAATTGGAGAAGATAGTTTTAAAAATATTAATGGACTTTTCCTTTTTGTCGGTGACAAAATTAGGGCTTTCAAATTGGCTGATATGAGTGGTCAGGTTTCTTTTTACAAAATCCGGAAGGGATCTTCTTTGGCTTTTTCCGATCAGCACATGGGGGACTTCATGTCCCAATTCCTTTAAGGTCCGATAAAGTGAAATGGCCTGGGTCATGTGCCCACGTCCTTCTCCCTGTACAATAAAGATAAATTTCATAGCTTAGAAGCGAAATGGAGGAAGTTCTAGATCATCATCGGGTTTGTTGAATGAAACCGCGGCAAAAGGTGAGTTGGCAGCCGGGAGCGGAATGACCTTGTTCTCCTCCAGCTCAGGTTTTCCAAAGTCAATTTCGTTATAATAGATCAACTGCCAGTTGCCATCATAATCTTCCGCCAAAGCACTCATTGTTTCTACCCAATCCCCTGAATTGTGGTACTCTATGCCGTCGATGATCCTTGATTCGGCTTTGTGAATATGCCCGCATATGATGCCGTCACAGCCCTTTGCCCGGGCTATTTTGGTGAGTTCCTCTTCGTATTTGTCGATGTAGGTTACCGCAGATTTGACCTTGCCCTTTATGTACTGGGAAAGGGAAAAATAGGGCAGTCCTTTTTTTCTTCGGTAATGGTTCACCGCGCTGTTTAGCCACAGCAGAAAAGTGTAGCCAATATCCCCCAAATAGGCTATCCATCTAAGGTTTGTGGTGATGCTGTCAAAAATATCTCCATGAAGCACAAAGTATTTTTTACCATTGGATTCATAAATCAGGTCTTTTTGAATGGAAAGGTTCCCGATTTCCAATGGAAGGATCTGGTCCAAAAAATCGTCATGGTTTCCGCGCAGATAATAGACTTTGGTATTGTAATGGTCTATCATCTTCAGGATTCTGTTAAAAAAACGGGTATGTTTCCTCCTCCAGACCCCAGACTTTTTCAGCTGCCACCCATCGATGATGTCCCCGTTTAAAATCAGGTTTTCACACCTGTATTTCTTAAGAAACCTCACGACTTCCTTTGCCTTGGAGCCTTTGGTGCCTAAGTGGATATCTGAAATGACGATTGTTTTGAATTGTGTCTTCAAAGCTTTTCCTGTTTTTAAGCAATTTAGACATGGTAAATTAACTGATGATGAACGGCTTATTATGAAAATAAGATGTTATGGGCGGGATAAACAGGGTGTATGACCTGAAGGTTATGATATTATTACCGGCATGTTTTTAAAATGCATATAAATATATTTAAAAAACAAAAAAATGTATTTTTACTTTTTTGTTTACCTAACTTTTTCGATATTACATTTCTAAAATTTCAGTATGGTCTGGTAAGGGCCTCGGGCAAGTGTTGTGGATTTTTGAAGTTTTGAAAACAGGCTTGAGGTGAGTGAACCAGCATTTTTGAAGGGTTTTTTAAAGAGATTTTGGGCTTTATGAGTATCCTTCTTACCGTTTTCGTGGATGATTTCCGGCATTTTGGGCGTCGGATACGGGAAAAATAGGTGAACCATATAAGTGATGAAAAGACTAGAACTCAAAAAAAACAAGAGGGAAAGGAGAACTGTCTGTCAAAAGGAAAGTGATGATCTGTTCAAGCGATCTAACCATTAATGGATATAAAAGAAATTAGTCAAAATTTTGATGAACCCAATATGAGAACCGTTGATTTTGAGCCAGAAATAGGTCCCATAGAGAACAACAAAAAAGTGCCTGCCGAAGAAGTCCAGGTTTTATTGGGGGATGAGGTGTTTTCCCTTTTGGAAAATCCTGAATTCATGGCTGCATGGGAAGATCTCTATGCGGGATGCAATTGGGCGACAGTGTTTCAAAGCTGTTTTTATGTAAAGTCTTGGTATGCTGTGTTTAAAGAGGAGAATCTGCCGGTGATGGTAATGGAAATGGACCTTGAAGGCAGGCTTTCAGGTTTGCTTTCCATGGCCGTTTCCAAAGAGGAGATGGAGAAAGGAGGAAAGGTCAAGCTCTTTGGAGCAGGAGGCTATGAAGCGGAGTATCAGGTATGGCTTGCCCGCGGGGGAAGGCAAGACGTATTTATCAAAAAGGCGTTTGAGCGTTTGATGGACACCTTTCCTAAGTGCAGCATTGTTTTTCGGTATGTGACCAGCAGGGAATTGCTTAATTGGGTGGATCAGGAAAAAAAATGGAAAAAAAGATGTGTGATACAGCCTTTTATGCGTCCCTTAATGCACAGCCGCTCTCCAAAAATTTCCGAGATACTCACGCCAAAAGGGCAGTATAAAAGCAAGCTTGGCAAGCTTAAAAGAAACAAGGGCTTCAGTTTTGTCCGTATCCACGGCAAGGAGCAGTTTGAAGAAGTGCTGGGGGAGATAGAAAAGCAATTTGACTTTAGGCAAGCAGCCATGTTCAATAAAAACCAATTTAGAGACAATCCCGCCAAGTCCAATTTTTATAGGGAGCTGTTTGAAAAAGAGCTGTTGCATGTTACGGTGCTTAAGATCCGAAATGAGATTTTGGCCTCCATGGTCGCTTTGGCAGGTAAAAAATGGGTGCATTTACAGGGGATCAATACTTATTCACCTGTCCATTCTAAATTTTCTCCCGGAATGCTCCATTTTTATCTGTTGGGGGAATTGTTGGTAAATGAGCAGGTGGAAACTTTTGATTTGACTCCCGGCTGGGACTCTTATAAGGAAATGTGGACCACTGACAGCGATACGGTATATAGTTTAACGGTAA
The DNA here is from genome assembly GCF_054777495.1 of Echinicola sediminis. Taxonomy (NCBI): domain Bacteria; kingdom Pseudomonadati; phylum Bacteroidota; class Cytophagia; order Cytophagales; family Cyclobacteriaceae; genus Echinicola; species Echinicola sediminis. Next base: position 40,838 of record NZ_BAAHAP010000014.1, read on the forward strand.
CCGAAAATCGATCCTTCTTTTTCAAACGTTTTGTCAGAAAATTATACCACCGCCTATTACTGAAGATGGGGTACCGGCCCATGTCGGTCGATCTGTTTTGGATTAGAAGAAAATACCTGTTCAAACACAAGGGTTTTTGGGCAGCTTTAAAAGGAGGAAGCTCCACGTTCAAAGAGCGGGAAAAGGGGAGGGAAAAAGGCCTGCAGTATTTTAGCACGAATGATGTAGGGCCTGGTAGGCTAAAAGGGCTAAGTATTAAGAAGAATTCGTTGGAAGACCTGTTGAATTTTGAGCCTGTTCAGTTTCATATGACCCGTTGGGAATTTATGGAGATGGCCATGAACAATCTCGGCAGGAATCAGAATGTTTATACCGTTTGCAGCGGTACGGACCTGTTGGCTTTTGCCTGGGAAGCAAGAGTCCCCCAGGGAGAGAAGAAAACTAAGGAGCAGGAACTGCTTCCCCAAGGGGCGATTGTGATAGGGGATTTTTATTGCCATCCCAGTTATTATGAAAGTTTTGAGCACTTTATTTCGGCCACTCTTTTATTGGTCAGAAAAGAAAATAAAAACCGGGAACTTTTTTATAAAGTCAATAGAACTGAGCGGAAGCTGAAAAACGCTATTGAAAACATTGGAGGAGTTCTTTTTGAAGGTGGAGAAAAGGCTGGAAACCGCTAAAGTGTCGAGGATAAAATAAGTTTTACATACTGAAAGCATACCTATGGAACAGATCAAATCGGCAGAGGATATTTTAGTCAGGGATGGACTTGGAGTGTTTACCGGAGAGGAAGTGATGGGGATTTTTAGAAACCCTGAATTTATCAATCAATGGGAAGGCGTATATCAAGCTTGCGAGTGGTCCACCTTATTTCAGCGACCGGTTTTTGTGATAGAATGGTATAAAGCATTTGCTACCGATCATCTTCCGATCCTTGTGTACCAACAGTCCAAGGGGCGTTTGGTAAGCATGCTTACCTTGGTCAAGGAGAGGGGAGGGCAAGGAACCATTACGGGAGCGGGTAAAAGTGATGCGCTTTATCAAACTTGGATTTCCACAGAGGAAGATAAGTCCTCCTTCATTACCCAAGCACTGGTAATGATGAGGTCGAAGTTTAAGAAAAATGATATTGTTTTAAGCTGTGTGCCAGATAAGGTACCAATGGAATGGGCCTATGATGAGGATTGGTTGCCTTATTGTGAAGTCAAACCAATCAACCGGCCTTTGATAGACCTCACCGAGGAAGTGGTGGGGAAGTTGACCAGAAAGAAGCAATTCAGAGAATGCACCAATAAATTGAAAAGGCTGGGGAATTTCACATTTGATAGAATTACCGACGCCGAAGAAATTGAATTTTTATTGGATGCCCTGGCTATTCAATACGACTTTAGACAAGGGGCAGTACATAACAGAACGCCCTTTAGAAATGCAAAAGGTAAAAAGGAGTTTTATCTAAGCATGCTGAAAAACAACGTATTTTTTCTGACAGTAATAAGGGTAGACGGGGAATTGGTTTCCGCTACCATGGGGGGATTTGGCAGCGGGGGATGGGTGTTTGGGACTGGCGCGAATTCCTTTTCCGTTCATTATGTCAAGTTTTCACCGGGGATTTTGAATTTCATCATGATGGCCCAATGTCTTATGGAGATGGGGTACTCGGTTTTAGACATGTCCATCGGAGGGCAGGCCTATAAGGACAGGCTTATTAATCGGTCTGATACCGTGTATAAGTTGACGGTTTCTCCTCAAAAGAAAACGGTGCTTAAGAAACAAATCAAAAGAAAAATAGAAACAGCCGTGAATGTGGCGATTTCTAAAATGTTCAAAAATCCCAAAGTAGCTAAATGGGAAATGAAGAAAAAGTGGGGGGAAAGAAAGGAGAAAATTCAGCTGATCAAGAGGCATGGAATGGGCACATGGATGAAAGAGAAGCTGTTGCAGCGAAATGAAACCAAAGAAAGTCTCTTCGCCCTTGCTGCCTCGTCAAAGGAGCATGGGGCAGTTCCAAGGTCGGGTAAGGTCCGGCAGAACGCTTTAAAAGACCTGCTGGAATTTCAGCCGGACAGTAGATTGGTGACCAAGCAAGAATTCCTTTTCGAGTGTATGAAAAGAGTGGAAGGGGGAAGTATTCCCTTGACATGGCTTGTTGAAGGGAAGCTGATGACTGCAGTATGGCTAGGCTCAGAACAGGATAAAGCCCAGTCCGAGTTTAAATCGTCCTTAGGAAAGGATTCCATTTATTTACATGGTTTATATGTGCACAAAGATGGCGCAAAATACCTACCGGCATTTTTATCTGCCGTCTATTCCATGATCAGTGGAAATGCCACTGCCCAAAAGGTGTACTTATCTGCTAAGGAAGATATTACCAAAGCATACGGTAACTTTAATGGCCTCTCCCTTGACAAAGTGAGCTGAGGGGGACACTGGAATGATAAAAAATAACGGTCTCATGGCCAATTCAAAAACCGCTCCCTGCAATAGTCTGGTCCGACACTAGGAGAACACCCTCTTTTCACAACTGCGAGGAGTCAAAAGTAGGGGACAGCGGATTTAGGCCCATTGAGAGATCGATTATTACCTTATCTTTTGGTCCTGCCGATCCTTCGTACTATGTCGGCAGGGCAGAAGTTGGGGTTTTCGGTTTCGCGTGTGAGTGAGTTGTATTAGGCGTTGAAAATCAGTTTGAAGGTGGTGCCTTCTCCTATGACGGACTTTACCTGAATATTTCCCTTGTGCCTACGCATGATTTGCTTGGACAGGCTCAGCCCAATTCCAGATCCTTTCTTTTTTGTGGTGAAAAATGGAATGAAAATCTTATTAAGAGCTTCTTCTTCAATGCCTTTTCCGGAATCAGTTATTTCAATAATGATTTTTCCCGCCTCGTCAATGAAGGCTTTTAGGCTTATTTTTTTTATGGGAGATTCTTCTACGGCATGAATGGCGTTTTGAATGACATTGATCAATACCTGTTCGATCAAAGAACTGTCCGCAAATAAAAGGAGATTTTCAGGCTCTATTTTTTTCTCGCATTGAATTTGGAGTTGATCTGTCTGGTGATGAAAAAGCACTTCCAGCTGTTCAAACAGTTCATGGATGCGAATGGCAGAAAATTTAGGGACGGGAATATGGGCGAGACTCCTGAAATCACTTACAAAGTCGATAAGGCCCTCACTTCGTTTTTCTATTGTGGAAATCCCCATCAGGTAATCCTCTATTTCCTCAGCGGCAATATGTTCCTTCTTCTCCAGCTGCGACTGAATGTCGCCCTTTATGGTGGAGGCCAGCGAGGAGATGGGAGCTATGCTGTTCATGATCTCATGGGTAAGTACCCTGACCAGGTTTTGCCAGGCTTCCATTTCTTTTTCTTCCAGTTCACTTTGGATGTTCTGTAGGGACACCAGCTTAAACTTCACATTGCGGAGTACAAGCTCGATGACGTAGACGGACAGCTGCATAATGCCGTCAGGATGGGCGATTTTGATCAGCTCACTTCCCCCTGTTCTCAGTGTATGGATGGCATTATGGAGTTCTTTGTTGACCTGTTCGATCTCCTGTATATAAACCAATTGGTCGATATTCAGCATCCTTTTGGCAGCGGTGTTTAGGATTTGGATTTTCCCGTCTTCCCCGAAGGTGATCAGTCCGATGCTCAGGTGTTGAAAGACAGACCTAAAATATTGGTAGTTGGCCTCTTTTTCTGCCTGGTCTTCTTTTAACTTGGCCAGGATGGCGTTGAATTCTATATGGAGATCATCGGTTTCAGTCCCGTCAAATTTTACCGGGTATACCGTGGAATAGTTGTTTTGCTTGATGTTGTCCAGAAACTGACGGACTTTTTTAAAGCTGCTTTCGGCATAGTTGATCAGAAAGATCAGTTGGGCAATGACCAATATGATAAATAAGGAGGTGACAAATACGCCAGCTCCCTTAAGAATGGAATAAGAAAGGATGAAGAGGGTCAGCGTAAGCAGGACCACCCTTCCCAACAAACCAACTTTATAATCCATATTTCTCTAATCTTCTGTACAAAGAAGCCCGGGTAAGCCCCAGTTCTTTGGCTGCTTTGGAGATATTTCCTCCGTTTTTATCAATGGCCTTTTGGATGACGTTCTTTTCAACCTCGTCCAGGTTCAGCGTTGCATTATTGGTGACTTTTTCAGCGACAGGCTTGGAAGAAAGAAAAAAGAAATCCCTACTGTCAAGATCTGTGCCTTCGGCCATGATGATGGCCCTTTCTATGGCATGCTGCAGTTCCCGGATATTGCCAGGCCAGTTGTACCGCTGAAGGAGCTGTAGGGCCGCCGGCTTAAAGCCTGAGAATTCTTTACGGTATTTTTTGGAGTAGATTTTAAGAAAATGCTCTGCCAGCAAGGGGATGTCGTCCTGTCTTTCCCTTAGTGGGGGAAGGAAAATCTCGACGGTGTTGATCCTGTAAAGAAGATCCTGTCTGAAGGTGTTTTCCATGACCATTTCATGGACCTTCATGTTGGTGGCACAGATCAGGCGGATATCCACCGGGATGGCTTTGTTGGTTCCTATTCTGGTGACTTCTCTTTTTTGGAGGGCGGTAAGCAGCTTGGACTGTAAGGGCATACTTAGATTGCCGATTTCATCCAAAAACAAGGTGCCCTTGTCGGCGACTTCAAAACGGCCGGCACGGTCTTCTTTGGCGTCTGTAAAGGCCCCTCTCTTATGGCCGAAAAGTTCACTTTCGAAAAGGGTTTCTGTGATGGCGCCCATGTCCACCCCGGCAAATATCTCGTCATTTCTCAGGGATCGGTCATGGATTGCGCGGGCAATAAGCTCTTTTCCCGTACCGTTTTCACCCAAGATAAGGACATTGGCATCTGTCTGGGCTACTTTGTCAATGATGGAAAAGATGTTTTTCATGGAAGCACTTTGGCCGATGATTTCTGAAAAGGGTTTTTTCAGGTCGGCCTGAAGCTGTTTGGATTTTTTGGAAATGGAGTCCACCTGGTTATAGCTCTCCTTAAGCTTATTGGCAGCAGACAAAGTGGCCAAGAGTTTCTCGTTTTGCCAAGGCTTCAGGATAAAATCCGTAGCCCCTTCCTTAAGGGCTTGAACAGCCATTTCCACATCCCCAAAGGCCGTGATGAGAATGACTACCGCTTTAGGATCGATTTCCTTGATCTGCCTTAACCAATGAAACCCTTCCTTACCCGAAGTGGTGTCTTCGGTGAAGTTCATGTCCAACAGAATGACGTCATAACTGTTGTTGTTGACCAGGAAAGGGATACGCCTGGGGTCTTTTTCAATAGTTACTTCTTTGGCGTATTTTTTTAATAACATTTTGGCGGCAAAAAGTAGGTCTTCATTGTCGTCAACGATTAGGATTTTTCCGAGACTGGTTTCTTCCATTGGATAGAGGCTTTAGTTGTTATAGGAAGTTGGAATGCTGAAATGATGCCATAATTTATAAGGGGTAATTTAGTCAAATATCAGGGGTTTTGATAATGAAATGTCCGAAATCGAACAAAAAAAGGTCGGATACGAACGTTTTTCATATCAACACGGGGATTCTTTTTTATCCCTTTCAAAAAGTATTACCTTTAGCCTTATTCACAAAAATAAACAAGTAAATGTCTGTAGCAACTAAAGGAAGTACGGTAAAAGTACACTACACAGGTAAGTTAAAAGACGGAACAGTATTCGATTCTTCGGAAAACAGAGAACCACTTCAGTTTACAGTTGGTGACGGCAATATGATCAAGGGATTTGATGCTGCTGTTAATGGTATGGAAGTGGGACAGGATAAGAGTGTTACCATACCTTCTGATGAGGCTTATGGAGCTAAAAGAGAAGATATGATGATCGATGTGCCTGTAGAGCAAGTACCTGCAGATATCAAGCCTGAGGTAGGCATGGATCTGTCTATCCAAAATCAGCAAGGTCAGCCGGTACCGGTTAAAGTGGTTCATGTGGACGAGCAAAAAATCACCTTGGACGCGAATCATCCATTGGCCGGAGAAGATTTGATCTTTGATATTAAATTGGTAGAGGTCGCTTAAGGAGCAAATCCGATATAAATCACAAAACCCGGTTTATCCGGGTTTTTTTTATTCCTTTTCACTATCGATGTCCTCCTCTTCAGTAATCAGGACCGGTTCATCCATTTTTTTTTTTCCGTGAGGACTCGCGTAGATACTTTTGGTCTTGTTATACTTGGAATTTCCCACCTCTACTACAAACAATTGACTGTTGATATGGGAAAAATCGTACGACTTTTGTTTTCCGTCCTCTGGTTTGAGAGAATCTTCCAAAATCAAATTGCCGATGATGTCAAAAACCTTGACGGATGTATTGGTTGGGATTTCTTTTTCCAAGACAATTTTGAATTTGCTCTGACCGGTGGATTTTAGGTCAAAATCAACATCCGGCTTGTTGAGGTTTTTGGGAAAAGTAAGGTTCTTTTCTGTCTTCTTAAGAAAATTTTGGGCATAGTCATTCGTCACCATCCCCATACAGAAATAGAGGGTGATACTGAGAAATGCAACGTAATAAATCTTCTTAAGTAAAGGTTTTTTCATCGGGACGCAAAATTGCAAAAATCAAACCAAAATCGGAATGCTTTTTACATATTTATTGGAATTATTCTAGTAATTCTTTTAAATGCAATGAATGTTAACATTTATTAACAAATTGAAATAAACAAAACTGGGGATGATAGCGGGAATAGTGTAGATTATCGGTGAAGGGAGCTGGGGAAGAGGATCCATTGTTTTATGATAGAATAGACCATCAGCAGGGATAATCCTATGATGAGCGGTTACTCCAATAAGTAGGAGGGAAGGGTGTATCCTTCAATGAGCCTGCTGTTGTAGAAGAGGATGACATCATTTCCCGCAGTTACCTTTTCATAGTTTCCCGGCAAGTCCACAGAATGCTGGCTTTCTGTCAGGTAGTGGGTGATGAGCAATTGTCCATTGGAAAGGGTCAGTAATTGATTTCCATAAAAACACAGCTTTTGCTCAGTTTTTAACGGGAGGTGTTTGATGAAATTGGCTTGATTGTCAAATAGGTAGATGCCTTTGTCAAGGATATTGACAAAAAGCGTGTTTTGATATTCGGTGATTTCCAAGACAGGTAGTGTTGGGGATTCCAGAACCAAGTTTAGGGCCTGTCTTTGTAGAATGGTATTTCGCTGATAATCGTACTGTAACAGGGACAGGTTCGTGTCGTCATACAGCCATAATTTTTGGTTGTTCCCCAGTGAAGCGGCCTTAATGTTTCCAAGATTAGGATCAACGAATCGAGTGGTGGAGAGGGGAGTTAAAAACCTGTCCAGAATTTCAAAAAGCTGAAGGTCGCTGGAAAAAGTGAATATGTTGAGACTTCTCCTTGCTTCCAGTTGGCTTAATTTACCCTGAATAGTGGGAGAATAGTAGTTGATGGAATCACCATTTTTGTCATATTGAGTAAGGTTTCCTGAATTGTCCGAAAGCAGGATTTTTCCGGTATTGTCAATGTCCACCAAGCTGATGGCACTCTTTTTAATGACAAACTTTTTTTTCCAATCAGGAGTTTGCCCCCAGCTACCCAGGCAATGGAATATTCCCAGAAGGATAAAAACAGTCCTTAGGCTCATGTATCGAAGGTCTTTAGAAGGAGTTCTTTTCCATCAAAAACGGCATAGGTGTATTGACTTACCCATTCACCCAGATTGATGTATGTTGACTTTTTTCCCACAGCAAGTTGCAAAGGCAGGTGGCGGTGCCCAAAGATGTAATAATCAAAGTGCATCTTCTTTTCCACTTCCTTGCAATACTGCCACAACCATTCATTGTCACCCTTGAAGGAGTCTTCATTTTTGGCGATATTACTGATACGGCTGCTTCCAGACCATTTTTCAGCAATTGCTATACCAATATCAGGGTGAAGCCATTTAAAAAGGAACTGGCAGAATTTATTGGTGAAGACTTTTTTCAGCAGCTTATACTTTTCATCTCCAGGGCCTAGACCGTCCCCGTGGCCGATGAGCATTTTTTTATGGTTTATTTCTATCGTTATGGGATTGTGGTAAACAGGGATGTTCAGTTCTTTTGTGAAGTAATCCTGCATCCATAGATCATGGTTCCCGGTGAAGAAAAATATGGGAATCCCTCTATCCCTTAATTGGGCTATTTTTCCGATAAACCTGATAAATCCCTTAGGTATGACCTTGTCGTATTCAAACCAAAAATCAAATAGGTCGCCCACAAGAAAAATAGCTGCTGCTTCATCTTCAATGGACGTCAGCCATCGGATGATTTTATCTTCTCTTTTTCTACTTGTGTGATGATCAGGAGAACCTAAATGAAAATCAGAGGCGAAAAAAACTTTTTGGTTTTCTTTAAGATTGATGTTCATGTATTTCCTTGCAGGCGGGATTTATTTGGTGGATGGATTGGCAAAAATTAAAGAAAGCTCTACAAAGCCCATCATGGTGGATCGCTTGTTGGTCAATCTTTAAAACATTATGCTGGTCAAAGTTAAGAATCTTTTGATTATTGGGAAATGAATGAATTGATGAGGATAAAAAAAGGCTCCCAAATTTAATTTGGGAGCCTTTTAACCTTGTTTTTTTCCGATCAGTCTTTCTTTTCACTGATGCTCTCTTCCACATCAGAAGATTTTTCGTCTTCCTTGGAATCGGATTTTTCCTCTTTTTTATTATCTCCTTTCCTGGTAAATGCCTCATAGGTGGTCTCCTTATCAAAGGGACGCTTGCCAATGAGTTTTTCCAAGTCAGACTGGAAGATGATTTCTTTCTCTAGGAGTTCTTTAGCCAATGTTTCGAGTTCTGGGCGTTTATGGCTAAGCAGTTCCTTAGTCCTTTCATAGGCAAAACTGATCAGCTTTCTGACCTCTACATCGATGGTTTCAGCAGTAGATTCAGAGTATGGCTTGTTGAATTTATAATCTCCTCCCTTGCTGTCATAGAATGAAACGTTTCCTATCTTATCATTCATCCCGTATACCGAAACGATGGAATAGGCCATTTTGGTCACACGCTCCAGGTCACTCAATGCGCCGGTGGAAATTTTACCGAAGATGATTTCCTCTGCAGCACGTCCTCCAAGGGTCATGCACATTTCATCGATCAGCTGTTCTGTTTGGTATAAGAACTGTTCCTTAGGCAGGTACTGCGCATAACCCAGGGCTGCAATGCCTCGTGGAACGATACTTACTTTTACCAAAGGATCGGCATGCTCCAGGAACCAGCCCGCCACAGCGTGACCGGCTTCATGATAGGCAACAATCTTTTTCTCCTCAGGGGAAATGATTTTATTTTTCTTCTCCAAACCACCGATAACCCGGTCTACTGCATCTTGGAAGTCCTGCATGTCCACGGCCGCCTTATTTCTTCGCGCAGCTATCAGGGCTGCTTCGTTACAGACGTTGGCAATCTCGGCACCTGCAAAGCCTGGGGTTTGGGCCGCCAGTTTTTTCGGGTCTATGTCCGAACCGGTTTTAATCGGTTTCAGGTGTACTTTGAAAATGGCTTCCCGTCCAATGATATCGGGCTTGTCAATACTGATCTGACGGTCAAAACGGCCCGCTCTCAACAAGGCACTGTCCAGTACATCTGGTCGGTTGGTGGCCGCCAGTACAATCACTCCGGTATCCGTACCAAAACCGTCCATTTCCACCAATAGTGAGTTCAGGGTATTTTCCCGCTCATCATTGGAACCGGGCATTTGCCCTTTTCCTCTCGAACGGCCTATGGCGTCAATCTCATCTATAAAGATGATACATGGGGCTTTTTCCTTTGCCTGTTTGAAAAGGTCTCTTACCCTTGCGGCACCCACCCCAACGAACATTTCCACAAAGTCAGATCCGGATAGGGTAAAGAAAGGTACCCCCGCTTCTCCGGCCACAGCCTTGGCCAAAAGGGTTTTACCGGTACCGGGAGGGCCTACCAATAGGGCGCCCTTAGGAATTTTACCCCCTAATTTCGTGAATTTGGAGGGGTTTTTCAGGAATTCCACGATTTCCTGTACTTCCTCTTTGGCCTCGTCCAATCCGGCTACATTGTCAAAGGTGATTTTGACCTTGTTTTCCGCATCAAACAGCTGGGCCTTGGATTTTCCTACATTGAAGATCTGTCCTCCAGGTCCGCTTGGGCCTGCCATTCTCCTCATCATGATCCAGAAAAGGAAGAACACCAGCAGTAGGAAACCAAAGCTGCCAAACCAGTTGCTCCAACTTTCTTCTTTCTTGGCTGAAACACCTATTCTTTGTTCCGCAGGAAGCTTTTCTTCCAGTTTGTCGAAGTCTTCCTGGAATTTTCCGACATCGGCCACCGTAATCCTATAGTGGGGGCCAGAAGGGTTGAAGAAAGGATTCTGTGATTCCAGTTCGTCTTTGTATCGCTGGTTTTCCAGCGCTTCTTCTTTCAGGGTGACTTCTACATAGTTCTGGTTATAAACTACTACTACCTTCGCCACATCGTTGCCAAGTACCATGTCCTCAAACCGCTTCATGGTAATGTCCGTAACGGCAGTCCTTTGGTTAAACCAAGTAATGCCGATAAGCACAATGACCGCAGTGACAATCAGCCAAAGCTGGAAATTGGGCTTTTGAGGCGGTTTTGGAATGAACTTTTTATTTTTGTTTTTATCACTCATCGTTTAATTATTATTTCGATAAACTTTAGGTAAAACGGATTCAAAAAGTGAAAGTTTGCCAGATTTAGTTAATTTCTGTGATTTTTGCATCTCCCCACAAATCCTCCAGGCCATAAAACTCCCTTTTATCTTCCAAGAAAATGTGCGCTACCACATCCACATAGTCTACTAAAACCCATTGACCGGCGTTTTTTCCTTCACTTCTCCAGGGTCTTTCTTTATTGGATTTAAACACTTCTTTTTCAATGGCATCGGAAATGGCCTCTATCTGTGTATCAGAGGAGCCGGAACAAATCACAAAAAAATCTGATATGGAATTGTTTATCTCCCTCAAATCCATCACCACTATATCGGAAGCTTTTTTATCTTCCATACCCTTCACTATTATTTTACTCAGCTCTTCTGCTGTCATACTTTTGTGTGTAATTTTACTAAATCATGTTCGTGCCGCAATAAAAGGATAAATATCTTTATTGTGCGACAAAATAACTAATAAAATGATGCATAAAATCCTTGCCAATACTGTTTTTTTGGGGAAAGATATTGTTTACCTGACAGAGTGTCATTCTACCAATGACATAGCTGTCCAGAAAGTAAAAGAAGGCACCGCCAAGGAAGGTAGCATCATTATCACGGACAAGCAAACCAAGGGCAAGGGCCAGCGGGGCAATCGCTGGTTTAGCGAGCCATCGGTGAACCTTACCTTTTCTTTGGTCCTGTCCCCTTATTTTTTAACGCCTGTGGAGCAGTTTGAGTTGAATAGAATAGTCTCACTGGCTGTCAGGGAAGAACTTTCCAAGTATTCAACAGGGATAAAAGTCAAATGGCCTAATGATATTGTCCATGAGTCCGAGGGCAAAATAGGAGGGATATTGATTGAAAATACCATTCATAAAGAACGGATTGAATCATCGGTGGTGGGGATTGGCCTGAACATTAACCAAACGGAATTCCCCTTTCCCGGGCCAGTTTCTATGGCTAATTTAGCAGGAAGGCAGCTGGAAAAATGGGAGATTTTAGGAGGTATTTTGGCTAACCTGGAAAAAAAATACATTCAGCTGAAGAAGAGACAGCTCAGTAACCTCCATGATGAATACTACCATCACCTGTACAGGAAAGAACTATGGGCAAATTATGAGGATAGCCAAGGTGTCTTTGAAGGGAAGATAATCGGTGTCAGTGCCGCTGGTTTGCTGAAAATGAAGAAAAGTGACGAAAGTTTAAACCAATATACCTTCAAAGAAGTTAAATTCCTCTAAGACGGTTATTTCGTAATGTCTTGTGGATTGAGTAAATTTGTGTTCCTAAAAATTTGATCAAATAATAAATTCATGTCAGAAATTAAATCAAAATACGTCAAGTATAAAGTAAAGGATATTTCTTTGGCCGAATGGGGCCGAAAGGAAATCAGGTTGGCTGAGGCAGAAATGCCTGGATTGATGGCCTTGAGGACAGAATACGGTGCATCGAAACCTCTGCAAGGAGCTAGAATTGCCGGTTGTCTTCACATGACCATTCAGACTGCCGTGTTGATTGAGACCTTGGTGGAGCTGGGTGCAGAAGTTACCTGGTCATCTTGTAATATTTTTTCCACGCAGGACCATGCTGCTGCTGCCATTGCTGCTGCTGGAATATCCGTTTATGCTTGGAAAGGCCTGACAGAAGAAGAATTTGACTGGTGTATAGAGCAAACATTGTTTTTCGGTGAGGACAGACAGCCGTTAAACATGATTTTGGATGATGGTGGGGATCTGACCAATATGGTACTGGATAAATATCCTGAATTGGTGCAGGCGATCAAAGGTATCTCTGAAGAGACTACTACCGGTGTGCACCGTCTTTATGACAGAATGAAGAACGGAACCTTGCCGCTTCCAGCGATCAACGTCAACGATTCTGTTACCAAATCGAAATTTGATAATAAGTACGGCTGTAAGGAGTCTTTGGTGGATGCCATCCGAAGGGCTACCGATGTGATGTTGGCCGGTAAGGTCGCTGTTGTGGCTGGATATGGAGATGTAGGAAAAGGTTCTGCTGCTTCCTTGAGAGGTGCAGGGGCCAGGGTCATTGTCACTGAAATCGATCCAATATGTGCGCTTCAGGCCTCTATGGATGGTTTTGAAGTGAAAAAGATGATCAATGCTGCCGCTGAAGCCGATATCGTGGTGACCGCAACAGGTAATAAGGACATCATCACCGGAGAGCACTTCAAAGTGATGAAGGACAAAACCATTGTATGTAACATCGGCCACTTCGATAATGAAATCGATGTTGCTTGGCTGAACAAAAATTATGGTAACACCAAGGATGAGATCAAGCCTCAGGTGGACCTTTACAATGTAGACGGGAACGACATTATCCTATTGGCCGAAGGCCGGTTGGTAAACCTTGGCTGTGCCACGGGGCACCCTTCTTTTGTGATGTCCAATTCCTTTACCAACCAAACTTTAGCCCAGCTTGAGCTTTGGAACAATACGGATCAGTATGAAAATAAAGTATATGTTCTGCCTAAGCATTTGGATGAGAAAGTGGCTGCCCTTCACTTAGGAAAGTTAGGTGTGGAGTTAGAGGAGCTTTCTGAAGATCAGGCCAAATATATCGGAGTGGAGGTTGCTGGACCTTTCAAGCCAGATTATTACAGGTATTAATCTGTATTTATATAAAAGTATTAAAAAGAGCCGCCATAGAGCGGCTCTTTTTATTTTTGGGTATATTGAAAAATGGATTTTTAATTTAAGCCAAAGAAATATGAGCAGTACTCAAGGAATGCTGAAAGAAGATGCCCTAAAAGGCAAAACTATTTTGATCACCGGCGGGGGGACCGGCTTGGGGAGAGCCATGGGGAAATACTTTTTGGAACTCGGAGCGAATTTGGTGATCAGCAGTCGAAAGTTAGCGGTGCTGGAAAAAACTGCGGATGCCTTGGAGAAGGAGACAGGAGGAAGGGTGCTGCCCCTGGCATGTGACGTAAGGGATGTTGATCAGGTGAATGCTATGTATGCCGAAGCGGTTCAGGAAATGGGTAAAGTAGATGCCGTGGTCAACAATGCCGCTGGGAATTTTATCAGCCCCACAGAACGCCTCTCTGCTAATGCCTTTCATACGGTGTTGGACATTGTATTGAAAGGGACGGTGAACATGATCTTAACGGCAGGCAAGCAATGGATAAAGGAAAAGCAAAGAGGGGTTTTTTTGAATATTGTGACCACTTATTCCTGGACCGGTTCAGGTTACGTGGTGCCCAGCGCTGCAGCCAAAGCCGGAGTGTTGGCCATGACAAGGTCCTTGGCGGTGGAGTGGGGGAAATATAATATCCGCTCCAATGCCATTGCCCCCGGGCCATTTCCCACGGAAGGGGCCTGGAGTAGGCTTTTGCCGGGTGATCTGGCGGATAAATTTAATCCGGCCAAAAAAGTGCCCTTAGGAAGGGTGGGGGAACACCAGGAGCTGGCCAATCTGGCAGCTTATCTGGTGTCGGACTTTTCGAGTTTTGTCAATGGGGAAGTGATGACCATTGATGGCGGGGAATGGCTCAAAGGTGCTGGAGAATTCAGTCACCTGGATCAGATTCCTGAAGAATTATGGGATCAGATGGATGCTATGCGAAAAAAGAAGAACAGTTAGGAGTGGAACTTTTTAAACATGAAGAAGTTAAGGAACATAAAGGTTGGCAGGTTTAACCTGGATTATGCAATAGGATTCGTTATGAGGCCTGAAAATGCAAGAAAATCAGGCTGTTTGGAGACTGAAGCATAGCACCGCTATGGTGAAGTCGAAAACAGCAGCGAAGCGACTGATTTTAAAGCAGTTTCAGTCCGTAATAGATTTTCTATTGCATATTTCGGGTTTAATAATCTCCCCTCAATTTATTTGGTCATCGAATCTTGAATATTACTTTTGAGACAGTCTCTTAATTCCCTTCATTTCTTAAAGTTTTTTTAAACTATTCGAATTTTTTGGCAACAAATTCCTTGGTGTTTTCGAAGGTCAGGCCCAAGGTATAGTCCCAAGTAGGCAGGTAATTATGGATGGTTTTAGGTTCCAGATTGGAGGCTTCTATAAAATACCACTCATCACTGGAATCTTTGGATACCGCGATCAAGGTGATGTGAGAAACAATCTCCCCATTGGGTACGGATAGGATGGAAGTTACCGGAACTAGAGCATGCACCTCATCCGAGCAATGGGTTGCCTTTATGGGGTTTCCGATTTCAAAACTTTTGATTTTCATGCCCCTTATTTTGAGAAGGTCATAGGAATCCTCAAGTGCTTTTTGGAAAGCCTCCTTACCACCGGATTTTTCCAGGATAAAAGGATAGGTGTGTTTGATCAGGGTTTCATAGTCCTCATTTAAATTGGCCAAAGCAAATTCATGGGCTGCTTCATTGATGCCATCTGTCGTCTGGGCCTTTGCTCCAAAAGCAAAAGCCAATAAAAGGAGAAGAGTAGGTAATGTTCTGATCATTAGTAGTTTATATTGGGTAGCGCAAAAGTAAAGGCATAATTTTAAAAATGCAAGATTAATAAAAATAAGTAGTTTTTAGTTGTTGATTTTTACTGATCTGTAGTCTGTGTTGAAAAATTGATAACGTGACCGTTTTTTACTTCAAAAGTTACTTCTATGGGTTGGCAGCAGACTTCACAGTCCTCAATATATTGTTGGGGGCTAATGCTCAGGTCTAGGACCATTGATATCCGGGCTGCGCAATAAGGGCAGAGAAAATGATGTTCGGCTGTAAGCATGGCTATCTTTGTTTAAAATTTACAAAAATTATATAACTCTAAGCCAAAAAGCTTTTTTATATTTGTTTAGTCAAGTTAATTATGCGTAGGCTTCTGCAAATATCGTTGTTGGTTATCTACCTGTGCTTCAATGCCGGGCTGAGTTACTCTATGCACTATTGTGGAGCGTCTTTTGAGCGTATTAACTTTTTCATGGAGGACAAAGGATGTTGTCCAGATGGTGAGGAGATGCCGGGGTGCTGCGATGATATTCCAAAAGCGGATTTGCAAAATGCTGATCAGAGCATGGCCAAGATCGCCACTGTTCAATTTTGGAATTTATCCCTGCTTCCGTTGCCTCATTTACTTTCGGATATTTTGCTGTGTTTGGCTCAGCAGGAGGAAGTACCATCTGTTCGGTATATTTCGGATTCTGCACCTCCCCAATCCATCCCAATTTACATTGAACATCAGATTTTTTTGATTTAGCCATTTTTTGGTGAGCCAACAGGCGCTGTGGACAGCTTGTGTCCAAACGGATATGTTTCTATCCATTTCGTTTATTTTACCTAGTTAGATTTAAAAAAGAACGTCACTCCGAGGCTTTGGAAGAGACTAAGGGGAGAAAGCCGGGGGAGTCTCGCAATTAGCAGGTTGCCGCACCCTTTTACCCTGCACTTCTCCATCGGAAAAGGGGCCGCCTGGTGCAGACAGGTTCGCAATGACGTTTGGGTATTGAATCAGCCTTCTTAAGTAAGTCAAACTCAGGATCAAATTCTTAATCAATAGCATAAAAAAAATAAAGTTATGCTCAATGCTATCATCAAATTCTTCTTGGAGAATAAGCTGGTGACTGTTTTGTTACTACTTGTTCTGGTCGCATGGGGCTTGGTAGTGGTGCCATTTCAATGGAAAATGGACTTTCTGCCAAAGGATCCCGTGCCTGTTGATGCCATTCCCGATATCGGGGAAAACCAACAAATTGTCTTTACGGAATGGATGGGGCAATCTCCACAGGATATAGAGGATCAGGTCACTTACCCCCTCACTACATCGCTGTTGGGCCTTCCGGGCGTCAAATCGATCCGTTCCAGTTCCATGTTCGGTATTTCCAGTATCTATATCATTTTTGAGGATGAAGTGGACTATTATTGGAGTCGGTCACGGATTTTGGAAAAGCTGAATTCCTTGCCTGCCAACTTGCTTCCGGACAATGTACAGCCAAAGTTAGGGCCTGATGCCACTGCTTTGGGGCAGGTCTATTGGTATACCCTGGAGGGTAGGGACCAGCATGGCCAACCTGTTGGAGGCTGGGATTTGCATGAACTAAGGTCCGTTCAGGACTACTATGTACGCTATGGGCTGGCAGCTGTGGAAGGAGTGGCCGAAGTGGCTTCGGTAGGTGGAATGGAAAAAGAATACCAGGTGGACCTGGATCCCAATGCCATGAAAGCCCACCAAGTGACCATGATGGATGTGCGGGAAGCTCTAAAAGCCACCAACCAGGAGATCGGTGCCAATACTTTGGAGATCAACCAGGTGGAATATTATGTGCGTGGTTTGGGATACGTGGAAAACTTGGAGGATATCGCCCAGACCGTGGTCAAGGCCACTGAGAATGTGCCCCTGAGGATCAGGGATATCGCCCGGGTGAGTCTTGGGCCAGCAGACCGTTCCATGAAGGGGATCTTGGATAAAAGTGGGGCAGAGGCAGTTGGCGGCGTGGTGGTGGCCAGGTACGGCGACAATCCCATGGCCGTGATTCAAAATGTAAAGGAAAAAATCAAGGAAATCAGCGCCGGTTTACCGGAAAAGCAGCTGGAGGATGGCCGCATTTCGAAAGTGACGATTGTTCCTTTTTACGACCGCTCCAATTTGATCATGGAAACCTTGGGAACCTTAAACGATGCCATTGTACTCCAGATACTCATGACCATTGTGGTGATCATGGTCATGGTGTATAACCTGAGGGCTTCACTGTTGATTTCGGCCATTCTTCCTTTGGCCGTGCTTACCTGTTTTATATTCATGAAATATGTGGGCGTGGATGCCAATATTGTGGCCCTGTCAGGGATTGCCATCGCCATCGGTACCATGGTGGATCTGGGTATTATTCTCAATGAGAATGTATTAAAGCATATCGAGGAAGCCCCCAAAGGCCAGCCACTGATCAAAACGGTATACAAGGCGACCACGGAAGTGGCCACGGCTATTTTGACGGCAGTTTCCACGACCATTGTCAGCTTTTTGCCCGTGTTTACCTTGCAAGCGGCGGAAGGGAAATTGTTCGGCCCCTTGGCGTATACCAAGACCTTTGCCCTGATTTCTGCATTACTGTTTACCCTATTGATCATGCCCGCTTTCTCGCATTGGGTGTTTGGTATCAAGAACGGAGGAGCTTATTGGAAAAAATGGGGCAATATCAGTCTGGTCGTTTTGGGATTCATTGGACTATTTTTCCTTCCCCTGGCCGGATTGCTGTTATTGGCCATCGGAGTCAATAATTTGTTGTTGTATTATAAGGGAAGTAGTTACAAAAGGTACCATACTTCTGTGCTCGTAGTGGCTGCTGTGTTGTCCGTATCTTGGTTGTTGGCCACCACTTGGGCCCCCTTAGGGGCTGCAGTGAGCTCGGTGACCAATTTCCTGTTTGTGTTGCTGGTGGTGGGGATTGTCCTTGGCGGCTTCAGCCTGTTTATCCGCTACTATGAAAGCCTATTGGAATGGTGCTTGGCAAACAAAGCCAAATTCCTTGCTTTGCCTTTGGTGCTCATTTTCTTTGGCCTTACCATCTGGATGGGCTTTGGAAGCCTCTTTGGTTGGGTGGCCAAAGGCTTTGACCGAGTGGGCTGGAACATCAGGACCACGGATCTGTACAGTGGTATGGTGCATGCTTTTCCCGGGATGGGCAAGGAGTTTATGCCTGCTTTGGATGAAGGGGCCTTCTTGCTGATGCCTACTTCCATGCCCCACTCCGGAGTGGAGGCCAATCAACGGATATTGCAGCAACTGGATTTACTGGTAACCGCTATCCCCGAAGTGTCTTCTGTGGTGGGAAAAGCCGGAAGGGCAGAAACGGCCCTTGATCCGGCCCCGATGTCCATGTTCGAAAACGTGATATTGTACAAGCCGGAGTTCATGACCGATCAAAACGGCCGAAAAATACGCTTTGCTGTTGATAAGGAAGGCGAATTCATTCGGGATGAATCGGGAGAATTGATCGAGGACAACAACGGAGAGTACTTCAGGCAATGGCGGGATGAGATCCAAAGCCCGGATGATATTTGGGCTGAGGTAGCCAAGGTGGCCAAGCTCCCGGGGGTAACCTCAGCGCCTAAATTACAGCCCATAGAAACCCGGCTGTTGATGCTTCAGACAGGCATGAGGGCTCCCATAGGTTTAAAAGTCTATGGACCTGACCTGAAGACGATAGAAAGTTTCAGTTTGAAGTTGGAGGAATACCTTAAGGAAGTGCCTGGTGTAAAGCCCGAAGCGGTGTTTGCGGACCGGTCCCTGGGAAAGCCCTACATGGAAGTGGAGCTGGATAGAAAAGCCATCGCCCACTATGGTCTTAGGGTGCAGGAGGTTCAGGAGACCATCGGTGCTGCTCTGGGAGGTGTGGAGCTTTCCACTACGGTAGAAGGAAGGGAGCGCTATGCCATCCGGGCAAGGTATGCGAGGGATTTCAGGAACCATCCAGGAGCAATCCAACAATTATTGGTGAGCACTTCATCGGGGGAGCAGGTGCCGATCAAAGAAATGGCCACAGTTACTTACAAACAAGGCCCCATGATGATCAAAAGTGAAGATTCGTTTTTGGTGGGCTATGTACTGTTGGACAAGCAACCAGGTTTTGCGGAAGTGACGGTGGTGGAAAATGCCCAAGACTACCTGGCCGGAAAGATTGCAGCTGGTGAATTGAAGGTTCCTGCCGGAGTGAGCTATAAATTTTCCGGTTCCTATGAAAACCAGGTGCGGGCAGAGAAAAGGCTGTCCATCGTCATTCCGCTCTGTTTGATAGTCATCTTTTTGATACTTTATTTTCAGTTCAAATCCGTGCCGACCACCTTGTTTATTTTTTCAGCCATAGCCATGGCCTTTACAGGTGGCTTTATCATGCTTTGGCTTTATGGGCAGCCTTGGTTTATGGATTTCAGCGTCTTGGGAACCTCCATGCGTGAGCTTTTCCAGATGAAGGAATTCAACTTAAGTGTTGCGGTGTGGGTAGGGTTTATTGCCTTGTTTGGAATAGCCACCGATGACGGGGTGGTCATGGCCACCTACCTTAAGCAGAGTTTTGCTTCCAATACCACCAGGACTGTGAAGCAGGTGAGGGAGGCGGTGAAGGAGGCCGGGCTTCGGCGGATCAGGCCATGTTTGATGACCTCAGCCACCACCTTATTGGCACTGTTGCCGGTGCTGACCTCCAGCGGTCGGGGTTCGGATATCATGATCCCTATGGCCATACCTTCTTTTGGAGGGATGGTGGTCGCTTTGATTTCATTATTTATCGTGCCGGTCTTGTACAGTTGGTGGGAAGAAAGAAAGGTCCCCAGGATAACTGAAGACAGCATGGACACTTCCAAAAAATGAATACTATGAAAGGATCAGTGGAAAATAATATAACGAAGAAACGACCTTTAAGCATTAAAGGACTCCTTTTTTTGCTTTTGATCAGTATGGCCTGTTTCAATGGCCGTGCGCAGGGCTTGGAAGAATACCTCCGCCTGGCGGCAGAAAACAATCCAGCCTTAAAAGCCAGTTATGCAAGATACAGCGCCAGTTTGGAAAGGGTGCCCCAAGTGGGGAGTTTGCCTGATCCGGAATTAAGTTTTGGTTTCTATCTCAGGGACATGGCCACCTTAATGGGAGATCAAAAACTGAATGCAACCATCATGCAGCGCTTCCCCTGGTTTGGAAAACTACAGGCCAGTCGGGATGAGGCAAGCTTGATGGCGGTGGCCAACTTTCAGGAGTTTGAAGCTGCAAAATATAATTTGTTTTATGAAGTGAAAGCAGCTTATTACCAGCTTTACCTGCTTCATCATCATGCCCAAATTGCCCAAGAGAACCTCCGTCTTTTGAGGAGCTTGGAGAGGCTGACATTGAACAAGTTTAAAGGAGGAACTCCGGGGGAAGGCGGTAAAATGACCGATGTACTCAGGGTACAAAGCCAACTCAAAGAGATGGAAACGCTATTGGAGCAGTATGAGGATGACCAAAGTGTGGAGCGGATAAAGTTCAATCTGCTTTTGAACAGACCTGAGGAAAGTCCGGTACACATGGATACCGCTTTTCTGGATAAGGAGTTGCTTTTAGCTAAAGAGCTGGTATTGGACAGTATTTTCAGTGCGAATCCCCAGCTCAAGATGCTGGAAGCAGAAGGAGCAGCTTTTCAAAAGAAAGGGGAGGCCGCAAGGTTGTCCGGGAGGCCGAGTTTTGGCTTGGGGCTTAATTATATGGTCAATAGCTCCAGAATGCCAAGTGGCTCCATTGGCAGTGAAATGGGGTATCGGCCAGGAGGAATGGGGCACAATATGGTGATGCCCATGGTTTCCCTGTCCCTGCCGATTTACAGGGGGCAGTATAAAGCAGCCCAAAGGGAGTCGGCGCGCTATTGGGAAGCGGCGGATTATCAAAAGGAAAGTCTCCTGAACGACCTGAAAGTACAATGGGAAAAGCTTTATGGAGAGATTCGGGAGGCGGAGAGAAACCGTAAGTTGTTTGGAGAGCAAGTTGTCCTGCTCAAAAAGACCTATGATTTGATGATTGCCGATTACAGCAATGCCACAGGAAGTTTTGAGGAGCTCCTCACTGTCCAAAGGCAGCTGCTGGATTTTGAGATGAAGATGGCAGAAGAAACGGTCCGTAAATTATCGGCCATAGCGAAGTTGGAAACTTTAATGGCCAAAGCGATTTAAAAAATGAAACTTATGAAAATCAGAAAGCAAATAGCAATTGCTGTATTTGGCGCCTTCGTGATGGGGGGCATCATTGGTTGGGCGATAAGTTCCAAAAATGAAGGGGGCGAGCCCGATACAGTGCATAAGCATGACGAGGATGCGGAATATACCTGTTCCATGCATCCTCAGATCCGTCAAAATGAACCGGGAGATTGTCCGATCTGTGGCATGGATTTGGTCCCCGTTTCCAGTTTGGGAGGCGACGGCGACAGTGCCAACCCTTATGTGATGACGATGACTCCAGAGGCAATTGCCCTTGCCAATATTTCCACCACGACGGTAAGGTCAGGAAGGGGAAAGGGGGCATTCAGTGTGGAACTCAGCGGAAAAGTAGAGGCTGACGAAAGAAAGGTAGCGTCTGTATCCGCCAATTTTGGTGGAAGGGTGGACGAACTGTTTGTGGCATTCACCGGACAAGAGGTGCAGAAAGGCCAACGTTTGGCCAGCATCTATTCTCCTGAGTTGGTGGCCGCTCATCGGGAATTGATTGAGGCAAAGGAAGCCAAGGGAATTAGTCCCGAGCTGTATCAAGCCGCCAAGCAGAAGCTGAAACAGTGGCAGCTGAGCGATAAGCAGATTGCTGAAATGGAGAAACAAGAAAGCTACCAGGCGCATTTCGATATTTATGCAAATGTTTCCGGGGTGGTAAGTGAAAGAAAAATTGCAGTAGGGGATTATGTCAGCCGGGGCCAGGTGCTGTTTGAGATCACTAATCTGAATAAGGTATGGGTTAAGTTGGATGCCTATGAAAATAATATTGATGCGATCCGGAAGGGGGATGAAATAAGTTTCAGGGCCAATTCTTTTCCAAACAGGGAATTTACAGCGAAGGTGACATTCATTGATCCCATCCTGAGCTCAGACACCCGAAGTATCAAAGTAAGGGCGGAAGTGGATAATGCTTCAGGAACCCTAAAGCCAGGCATGTTTGTGACAGCGGAAATTGAATCCTCCTCAGCACAAAAGGCAATAGAGGGAGTGCTGGTTCCCGGATCGGCCATACTATGGACAGGGGAGCAATCAATAGTTTACAGACAAGTGGGGGATGCCAGTAATCCCGCCTTTGAAATGGTGAAAGTGGAGCTTGGCCCACTTGCCGGGGATAAGCAATGGGTGCTTTCAGGTTTGCAAGAAGGGGATAGGGTCGTTACCAACGGTGTCTTTGCGGTAGATGGTGCCGCTCAGCTAAGTGGAAAATACAGCATGATGGCCCATCCTAACCCACAAAAAATAGAAGTCGGAGAACAGTTTGGAAGAGAAATGGATAGCATATTGGATGCCTACCTGAAGTTGAAAAACAGGTTGGTGGCTGATGAGTCCGGTGAAGAATTGGCAAGATCGTTGGTCAAGGAAATAGATCAGGTCGATGTTTCGGGGTTAAATGAAGAAGCCAAAGAGAAGTGGTCAGAGCTGAAAGAAGGCCTAAGCACAAGTGCTGAAATGATCCAAAAGGAGAAAAAACTGGAGGAGCAACGGCAGGCATTTGTGCATTTGTCCAATAATTTAATTGAACTTATGGATGTCTTTGGGACCACGAAAGAAGCGGTTTACAAGAGTTATTGTCCCATGGCGAAGAATGATCAGGGGGCGTTTTGGCTGAGTGAGTCAGAAGAGATCAGGAATCCCTATTTCGGTGCTTCAATGCTTACGTGTGGGGAAGTAAAGGGCATTTATAGGTCAAATGAAATTTCAAGCAATCAAAATCAAACTAATGGCCGGAAATCCGGTCATCAACATTAATTATTCTAAATACAAAACAACATGAAAAAGTTATCATTATTAGGTGCTACCTTGGCTTTGTCCCTGTTACTTATGGTGGGCTGTGGAGGAGCCAAAGAAGAGGGAAACCACGGGCATGAGCATGCCACACATGAAAGTGCTGAGGAAGGAATGTCCCAGGCAGCTGAAATCAGCTTTAAGAATGAAAAAGCCGAACAGGTTTTTCAGCATTATATCCAGGTAAAAACCGCCTTGGTCCAGGGGGATGCGGCTGAGGCAAGCAAAGGTGCTGAAATGATCCTTGCCAGCGTGGGGAGTGATTTTAATGGAAAGGAAGCGGCCACGACGATCAAAGAGGCTTCCGATTTGGAAAAACAAAGGGAGGCCTTTGCCGCTCTTAGTTCGGCGGTTGAAAAATCCATAGAAGGAGAACTGGCCTCAGGAGCAGTGTACAAGCAGTATTGCCCCATGGCCTTCAATAATAAGGGAGGCTATTGGCTGTCCGATCAGGAAGCGATCAGAAACCCCTACTTTGGAGATAAAATGCTGAAGTGTGGCAGAGTAGATAAAGTAATGGGCGAGCTATAAGCTCCCCATTTTTTATATAATGGATTCCATGTTGATGGGGATGCCAAACCGGTAAAGAAGAAAGCAGAAGTAGCTGGGGTTGATGTCCATGAACGTGGCGAATTTAGGATAGCGGTGTTCTCTGCGGTTTACCTGCTTCATCCACGGTAGTGTTTTTTCAAGATTAAGTGGGGTATGTCCAAATTATATATGGAAAAGCAACTTTTATCCGAGGGAGGATAGTTGCTTAATTTTGTTATATTCGCAAGTGTTTCACTGTTCACTCTCAAGGCGTGAATGTAGGATGAATTTCTACTCCAGTCATTTGGGTGGAAGTGAATTTATTAATGAATTGACAGGTTTTCTAAATAAGCCCTCAAAAGACAAAACCCGACCTGATTTATGGTGTCCACAACAAAAACATATAAACCCAAAAACCACGTAAGAATTGTTACCGCTGCTTCCCTGTTTGACGGTCATGATGCGGCCATCAATATCATGAGAAGGATCATACAGGCGGTAGGCTGCGAAGTGATCCACCTTGGACATAACCGCTCTGTCCAGGAAATTGTGGAATGCGCTATCCAAGAGGATGTTCAGGCCATAGCGATCACCTCCTACCAGGGAGGGCATATTGAGTTTTTCAAGTACATGTACGATTTGCTCCAAGAAAAGGGCGCTTCTCATATTCGGCTTTTTGGCGGCGGGGGAGGCACCATCCTGCCGGAAGAAATCAAGGAACTCCACGATTATGGTATTTGCCGCATCTATTCACCCGATGATGGCAGGGCGATGGGCCTGCAGGGGATGATCAATGATTTGGTGGAGAAATCCGATTTCCCTATTGGTAAGGACTTGTGTGCAACGGCTCAATCCAAGAAGGAGGATAGCCGGGGAACAGCCCGATTGATTTCGGCTGCAGAAAACTTCCCCGAAGAACATCAAGAACTACTCGACGAGGTAAGGACAAAGGCCAAAGGTATAAAAGTGCCTATTTTGGGAATTACAGGTACGGGCGGAGCAGGAAAGTCTTCATTGGTGGACGAGCTGGCCAGGAGGTTTTTGAGGGATTTTGAGGACAAGCGTTTGGCCATTATTTCTGTGGATCCTTCCAAGAGGAAGACAGGAGGGGCGTTATTGGGGGACAGGATTCGGATGAATGCCATCAACCATCCCCGAGTATATATGCGGTCGTTGGCGACCAGACAGGCAAACCTGGCATTATCAAAGCATGTAAAAGACGCGGTGGATATCGTGAAGTGGGCGGGCTATGATCTGGTGATCCTGGAAACCTCCGGTATTGGTCAGTCAGATACCGAAATCACGGACCATTCGGATTTATCACTTTATGTGATGACGCCAGAGTACGGAGCGGCCACCCAGCTGGAAAAAATCGATATGCTTGATTTTGCGGATATAATTGCGCTGAACAAGTTCGACAAACGCGGTGCCCAGGATGCTCTCAGGGACGTGAAAAAACAATTTGCAAGAAATCATGGTTTATGGGAGGTGGACGAAGACAAACTGCCCGTATACGGTACCATTGCTTCCCAGTTTAACGACCCCGGAATGAACCGGCTGTATGCCGAAATTATGGGGCAACTTTCATCAAAGACTTCGGGAGCGTTTAAGGTAGATCGTTTTGGGGAAAAGGGCGTTTCAGAGAAAATATTCATTATCCCTCCCTCCAGGACAAGGTACCTGGCCGAAATAGTGGAGACCAACCGGAAGTATGACCAATGGGTGGAGGCCCAGAAAGAACTAGCCCAGCGTCTCTATGGGATCAAAAAGTCATTGGAGGCCTTAAAAGATTTGGAGAAGGGCGAGGATTTGGTCCAGGGGCTGGAAGCGGCTTATCAGGAGCTGGGTTTGGAGCTGGATCCCAAGAACAAAAGGTGGCTGGAGGAATGGCCCGAAAAGGTGAAAAAATACCAAGCGGATCATTTTAGCTTCAAGGTTCGGAACAAGGAAATCAGCATTAAGACCTATGCTGAGTCGCTTTCAGGCAGCAGAGTGCCCAAAGTGGCCCTGCCCAGGTATGAGGCATGGGGGGATTTGCTGAAGTGGGGCCTTACCGAGAATGTTCCCGGAGAGTTTCCCTATACGGCAGGAGTGTTTCCCTTTAAGCGGGAAGGAGAAGATCCCACCCGGATGTTTGCTGGGGAAGGAGGTCCCGAACGTACAAACAAGCGCTTCCATTATGTGTCCAAGGACATGCCTGCCAAAAGACTTTCCACTGCTTTTGATTCGGTCACCCTGTATGGAGAAGACCCCGACCATCGTCCGGACATCTATGGTAAGATCGGTAATTCAGGGGTGAACATCTGTTGTCTGGACGATATGAAAAAGCTGTATTCAGGCTTTGACCTGGCCAATCCCCTGACGTCCGTGTCCATGACAATCAACGGGCCCGCAGCTACCATGACAGCTTTCTTTATGAATGCAGCCATAGATCAACAGTGTGAAGTGTATATCAAAGAAAACGGCTTGGAAGAAGAGGTCAATGCAAAGATTGACCAGATCTACAGTGAGAAAGGGGTAGAGCGTCCCCTATACAATGGGGAAATTCCTGAGGGCCATAATGGCCTGGGCTTACTGCTGCTCGGAGTGACCGGTGATCAGGTGTTGCCGGAAGAGGTTTATCAGCGGATAAAAGCCGAAACACTTACCAAAGTACGGGGAACGGTGCAGGCCGATATTTTGAAGGAGGACCAGGCCCAGAACACCTGCATTTTCTCTACGGAGTTTAGCCTGAAACTGATGGGGGATGTGCAGCACTATTTTATTGAGCAGGGTGTCAGGAACTTTTATTCGGTGTCCATTTCAGGATATCATATTGCCGAGGCAGGGGCAAACCCCATTACCCAATTGGCTTTGACACTTTCCAATGGCTTTACCTATGTGGAATACTATGTGTCCAGAGGGATGGATATCAATAAGTTTGCGCCGAACCTGTCCTTCTTTTTCTCCAATGGCATTGATCCGGAATATGCGGTGATCGGCCGTGTGGCCCGGCGTATCTGGGCCAAGGCCATGAAACTGAAGTACGGGGCCAACGAGCGCTCCCAGATGCTCAAGTACCATATCCAGACTTCTGGACGCTCTTTACATGCCCAGGAAATAGATTTCAATGATATCCGGACCACCTTGCAGGCATTGTATGCCATTTATGATAACTGCAATTCCCTGCATACCAATGCCTACGATGAAGCCATTACCACCCCTACAGAATCCTCTGTGCGCCGTGCCATGGCCATTCAGTTGATCATCAACAAGGAATTGGGGCTTGCCAAAAATGAGAACCCGACACAGGGCTCCTTTATAATTGAGGAACTGACCGATTTGGTGGAGGAGGCTGTTTACGCGGAATTTGAGCGGATTACAGAAAGAGGTGGAGTGCTTGGGGCCATGGAGACCATGTACCAGCGCGGGAAAATCCAGGAAGAGAGCCTGCACTATGAAACATTGAAGCATACCGGAGAGTACCCGATCGTTGGGGTAAATACTTTCCTGTCCTCAGAAGGCTCCCCAACCGTGATTCCAGGGGAAGTGATCAGGGCAACCAAGGATGAAAAAGAAGCGCAGATCAAAGAATTGGAAAATCTTCACACAAAATACCGATCTTTGTCGGCTGATTTATTGAATGATTTGAAACAAGCGGCTGTTAGCAATGAAAATATATTTGATAAACTTATGGAAGCATCCAAGCATTGCTCTCTGGGGCAAGTCACCCAAGCCCTGTATGAGGTAGGGGGACAGTACCGCAGAAACATGTAAGGAACAACATAGGGTGTCAAGAAGAATACATAATGATTGTTTAAGTATAAATTAAAAAAGAAAATGGCAAAAAGGAATGTGACCGTTACCATGAAGGCGGATTATGAGTATGAAGCAGTCAACCCACAAGGTAATAAAGTCAATATCGATATGTATGATCCGGAGAAGAAGCAGCACCAGTCTCCCATGGACCTGGTACTTTCGGCAGTGGCCAGCTGCGCTTCTGTGGACGCCGTACTGATGATGAAGAAAAAGAGAAGAACGGTGGAGGATTTTAAGGTAGAGGCGGAAGGAGACAGGGATGAGGGGATTCCTGCCTATTACAAAGCCATCCATATGAAATTTATCCTGACCTCGCCCGATGCCACTGAGGATGAGTTTGCCAAGGTGATCAAACTTGCCGTTGAAAAATACTGTTCTGTTTCTTCTTCTTTGAAATCGGAAATTAGTTATAGTTCAGAAGTGAAGAGGCCATGAGAGTACTCAGGGAGTTTACCCAAAAAGACATCCGGATCTCCATTTTCAATTGGAACAACAAATACCTGATCAAATACGAACAAGGGATGATTGAGCAGACCTTTAAAGTAAATGAGATGGATGTGATAGAGGAGAGTGATTTGGATGTCTTTTTTTCCGAATCTTTTTTGGAGAATGTCCAAAAAAGATTCGATGATATGCATAAAGTGCTTAGAAATCAGATGGAAAATATTTAGATTTACTATAATTTAAATATTCGTAGATGAGATATAGTTTTTTTATATTAATATCTATTTTCTTGTCTTTTTCTTACGGCTGTAAAGAGGAAGAGCAAAGGGAGGTACATGCCGAATGTTTTGCGCTGTTGGATTCAGCAGTCACCTCAATGGAAGCCGAAATGCGACCACTGGAAGATGAGGTGGGAAAATTGGCTGCCTTCACCGAGAACTTGTTTATCTATAGGGATGAATTTGCCCATAAGGCAAGCAAAGAACAATATAAGCAGTCACAGTCCGGTGTTATCTACCGTGAAGCAGAAGGAGAAGGGGAGAGCAGCGTGTATGTTTCTTTCCTTACCCCTGATGCAAAAAAAGCGATTCATCAGGTTTATTATACAGAGGCACTTGATTCAGCCTTTGCCGCCATTCAATGTAATATCCCGCTGGTATGTCAGGTATATTTCAATACCAGGTTGCAGATGTGCCGAATCTATCCTCCAGTGGATGTACTCAATGTCTTTGAGGAAGATTTGGACCTTACCATGTTTAATTTTTATTACATGGCCGATGAGGTCCGTAATCCGGAAAGAAAAAGCAAGTGGGTGGAGGATATCTACGTCGACCCGGCCGGACGGGGATGGATTCTTTCCTTGATTCACCCGGTGTTTTATAATCAGGAGCTGGAAGGGGTGATCGGACTCGATATTACCGTAAATGACCTGATTGACAGATTTTTGTCTTATGGGGATAAGCGGCTGGTCCTGATTGATGGAGAGGGGAATGTAGTGGCGGGCACCTCTGAGGCCATTGAACTGCTGAACCTTCCCCCTTTGAGAAACCACACGTATGTACAGACCATCAATGCGGATAATTTCAGGAAGGAAGATTATAATCTTTTCAAGTCCAAAAGTAAGGAAGTGAGGCAGATGGTGTCCAAATTCTTACTGGAGAAAGATAATATGTACATTTTGGGAGGGGAGCAACGTTCGCATGAATATACCGTTTTATGCCGGCAGATGAATTTGTTGAATTGGTATGTATTGGAGCTTGAGGGATAGGACAGTATAGGATGGTAAGAAAGGGCAAAAAAATACAATTGGTGATATGGATGGCGATAGCCTCGATAGTGCTTATCCTGTTTTTGGCTTATTTTTTCTATGATGCCCTTTCCAACAACCTTTTAGCCAACAGCAGACAATTTTTAAGTAAGCAGGTGGAAATTGCCTCCAATGAAGTGCAAAGAAAGTTTAATGCCTTTCATGAGGATTTGACCTATTACACAGAAAGTATCGAGCTTGATTCATCCGCAGGAAATGTGGAAAGCAAGCATATTTTTGAGGGGCGTACAAGGAGATTGTTGAATTCCTACTCCTCTTTGGTCGATACACTTTTCGTTCAGGTGGGGGATACGACACAAGCGTATTTGATCAGGGACAATAACTATTTTGAAAAAGTAGCGCTTTCCTCGGAGAAAGAGTTTGCTGACTTGGAAAGGTATGTGGTTTTAACCTCACATGTTAAGGATATTAGGGTAGCAGCTGCTATAAGCATCCATGATTTTTTCAATGATTATGCCTCCAACCATTATCTGGGGGAGGGCGGACACAAATTTTACTTTCTAGGTGATGGGTTATGGGCCATCAATGGCGGTAGCGATGCCAAAGACAGTGTGGTGTTTTCGGAAAAATTAAAGGAAAGAATAAAGGCCGAGTATAGCGGAGGGCTTCTTGGAGTATATGAGG
Organism: Echinicola sediminis; assembly: GCF_054777495.1. Lineage (NCBI taxonomy): Bacteria > Pseudomonadati > Bacteroidota > Cytophagia > Cytophagales > Cyclobacteriaceae > Echinicola > Echinicola sediminis. Next base: position 70,654 of record NZ_BAAHAP010000014.1, read on the forward strand.
GGCAGGTCCAAGGTTTATCTGAAGGGCAGGAGCGTTTCAACGCCGTTATTGCGCAGTATCCGTTTAATTTACCCCCTCTTCAAACAAATTATGCCTTGATTTTTGCCAAGGACAAGGGCGTGATCATTTCAAAGATATACAATACCTATTTTTTAATGTTTGCAGGCCTCTTTGTTTTGTTGTTATTGATGATCTATGTGATGATCAAGCATTTTAGAGGGATCAATTCTAAAAACGCGCAGCTTGAAAAAAAATCGGAAAAGATTAACCGGTTGTTTCAGCAACAAACGATGTTGCTGCAGGAGTCAAACGGATTTGTCTATTATGTGACATCAAAGGGAGAGGTTTCGGACGTCAGTGACAACCTGGTAGATGTTTTGGGGTATACCAAAGGGGAATTTAAAGCGCACTTCAGGTCTTATGTACTGCAAGAAGATCTTGCTCGGTTTGAGCAGGAAATCTCAAAGGCAGTTGAGGAAAAGTCGGACCACCTGTCTTTTGAATTGGGTTTTATAAAAAAGGATGGCAGTGTCATCCGGACAAAGACCTATGAACACTTTTTTTATACGGAAACTGGTGAATTTAACGGTAGTATCGGGATCTGCACCGATATCAATGAGAAGTATCTTGCCGAGCAGGAGGTGGTCAAAAGCGAAGACCGTCTCCGTGCTGTGCTCAACAGTCTTCCGGACATCATTTTCATTTATGATCACGAGGGCATTTTTCAGGATTATTACGTTCAAAATCAGGAACTCCTTCTGATGCCCCCTAAAGACTCCATCGGGAAGCACATCAGCGATGTCATCCCGGCCCCTGAAAATACCAAGCTTATCAAGGCGTTCAACAAAGCCCTGGAGACGGGACGCATTCAGACAGAGGAGATGACCTTGGATATCAAAGGCAACAAAAAAGTCTTTGAAATCCGGTTTTTTAAGCTGGATGAGGAAAGGATGATGTCTTTGGGAAGGGAAGTGACCCAGCAGAGAATATGGGAGAAAGGGCTGCGGGAAGCCAAGGAAATGGCTGAGGGAGCCAATAGGGCTAAATCAGAATTTTTGGCCAGCATGAGCCATGAGATCAGGACTCCCATGAACGGCCTTTTGGGTATGATCGGCCTATTGGAAAGCACCCCATTGACAGAGGAGCAACAGGAGTTTCTGAACGTGATCAAAGATTCCGGAGCCTCCCTTCTAGCCATCATCAAGGATATCCTGGATTATTCTAAAATTGAGGAAGGAAAGCTGGAGCTTTACTTGGTCAAGTTCAATTTCAAGCAGGAGATTAATAAAGTCACCAAGATATTTGCCGGTTTACTTGCCGCGAAAGAGCTTGCCCTGGAATTGACTGTCGAGGATAGTGTGCCGGAATGGATCGTGCTGGACAAGGAAAAACTCAACCAGATTCTTTTTAATATCATCGGCAATGCCATAAAGTTTACGCCCAAGGGGGGACATGTCAGTGTCCGCGTATACGGAGAGCAGGTTTTTGAGAAGAGCTATATGATTTATTTTTCGGTCAAGGACACCGGCATCGGAATTCCCAAGGAGAAAATCGATTGGCTTATTCATCCTTTTACCCAAGCGGGTACAGGAAGTCCCCAAGAGAAAAGCGGTTCAGGTTTGGGACTGGCCATCGCCAATAAATTGATAGAGCTGATGGGAGGCCGATTGGAAATTAGAAGTGAGCGCGGGGAAGGGGCAGAATTTTCTTTTACCGTGTTGGGGAGGGTGCCAGGCCTCGGGGATGGGGAAGTGATGAGCAGTGAAGCCGATACCACTCCGGAAAAATCCCTGTTGAATATGGCGGATAAATATCCACTGGCCATTTTGCTGGTGGAAGATAATGATATCAACCGGAAGTTCATGAAGCTCTTGATGGGCAAACTGGGCTATGAGGTGGATACCGCGACAAATGGAAAGGAAGCGATAAAGGCGGCCAAGGAAAAGGATTATGATTTGATATTTATGGATTACCAAATGCCCGTAATGAATGGCCTTGAGGCTTCCAGGTCCTTAAGGGAAATGGAAAATGGTGAAAGTGTCCGTATTATCGGCTTGTCAGCCAATGCCTTCAAGGAAGACATTGAGCAGGCCTTTTCGGCAGGCATGGATGATTACCTCACCAAACCGATAAAGATCAATGAGGTCGTTAAAAAAATCAAAGAGGGTTTCCAGCCAAATACAAAATAAAAGATACTGTCTAATCAACAATAGCCTGGGGCTTCCACCCCAGGCTATTGTAATTTTGCCCCTTTGGCACGAGCTCTTCCTCCTCTGCCTGACACGATTATGACTAACGATTATTGGTGTAAGACTCGGAGAAATCTACTTATGAGCTAAGCTCTGTTATGGTTATAGCTTCGTATTGATATCGAAGGATTCCAGGTATTCGGCGACACGCTTGACAAACATTCCGCCCAGTGAACCGTCCACTACCCTATGGTCATAAGAGTGGGAGAGGAACATTTTGTGTCTGATGGCGATGACATCTCCCGTAGGGGTCTCCACCACAGCAGGTTTTTTGGTGATGGTGCCAACAGCCATGATGGCCACTTGTGGTTGTACAATGATGGGGGTTCCCATGACATTGCCAAAAGGTCCGACATTGGATAGGGTATAGGTTCCTCCTGAGAGCTCATCAGCACTCAACTTGTTGGTTCTTGCCCTGTTGGCCAGGTCGTTTATCTTTTTGGATAGCCCTACCAAATTGAGCTCATTGGCTTTTTTGACCACCGGAACGATAAGGTTGCCGTTGGGCAGCGCTACAGCAATACCGATGTTGATGTCCCTTTTCTTAATGATCTTTGTGCCATCCACAGAAATATTGATCATAGGAAAGTCCTGTATTGCTTTGGCAATGGCCTCAACAAAGAAAGGAGTAAAGGTGATGGGTTCCCCCTCTTTTTGCTTATAGGCGTCTTTGACTTTGTTTCTCCACAAAACAATGTTGGTGACATCGGCTTCTACGAAGGAGGTGACATGAGGTGCTATGCGCTTGGATTCCAGCATTCTCTCGGAGATCATTTTGCGCATCCTGTCCATTTCTATGATCTCGTCACCCGCACTTATACTTGGAGATGCAGCACCGGAAATCGCAGCTGGCTGTGTCTGAGGGGCCTGATTCCTGCTGTTGAGGTAGTCAAGCATGTCTTTTTTGGTGACGCGGCCATCCTTGCCCGTGCCGGGAATGGAAGATAGCTCGCTTTTGTCTATTCCTTCTTCTTTGGCGATGCTTTGTACCAATGGGGAATAGAATCTATCGTCTTTTGCCGCAGAAGTGACTCCTGTCGGCCTGCTCACCAAGCTTGCCGTTTGGGCAGGGGCAGCAGCCAATAACTCCTCTTGCTCTTCGTCGGATGCCTCGCTTTGTTTGGTTTCCTCGGCCGGTTTTTCGGGCTCACTTGTTTCCTGTTCTCCGGTTTCGATGATGGCGATGGGCGCACCTACGGCCACCACATCTCCTTCTTTAGCAAGGATTTGTTTCAAAACCCCAGCATGGGAAGAAGGAACTTCTGTATCCACTTTATCCGTGGCGACTTCCAACACTGATTCGTCCTCTTCAATGGGGTCTCCTTCATTCTTTAGCCAATTAAGGATAGTGCCCTCTATTATACTTTCACCCATTTTGGGCATTACCATTTCTACAGTTGCCATGCTATATTTATTTAATTGGGTTTATTTCGTGGTTTTAAAATTATATTTTAATCCAATGTTTGCAAAATTGTTTAATCGAAATTTTCGACTGTCTTTTCTTTTAGCTGTTTTCGCAACAGATTCAGCACCGAAACGGCTGAATATTGGATATTCAAACCTCTGTCATGTGCCAGTTGCAGCTTTTTGGTGACCGTTCCCTCGGGACCGGCACAGGCGATCCAAACGGTGCCTACCGGTTTTTCGGGACTGCCTCCCCCAGGACCTGCAATACCACTGGTGGCCAGTCCAAAGTCCGCCCCGAATTTTTGCCTTACTCCCTCGGCCATTTCAATGACCGTTTCTTCACTGACGGCACCATGGTCCATCAGGGTAGCTGTTTTGACTTCCAGAAGATCGGTTTTGTACTGATTGTGATAGGGAATAATGCCTCCGTTATAGTATTCGCTGCTTCCGGCAATACTGGTCACCAAGTGGGAAACATAGCCGCCCGTGCAGCTTTCCGCAATGGCCAGTGTCTTGCCTTCTTTTCGGAGTAAACGGCCAATGGCCCCTTCCAGGCTGTCCTGGTCATAGCCATAGATATAAGGTTGGATGAGTGGTTTTACCCGCTCTATTTGGGCGTTAACCTCTTGCTGCAGCTGGTCCAAATCCTGGCCAAAAGCCGTCAGCCTCAGCTTTACCTGTCCCAGGGAAGGAAGGTAAGCCAGTTTGATGTGTTCGGGCAGCTGTTGCTCCCAATCGGCAATCAGGTCTGCCAGCCAACTTTCCCCGATCCCTATGGTTTTGATCAGCTTATGATAGATCACCGGTAAGGGAAATATTTCTTTGACCTTGGGAAGAACGAAGATGTTCATCAGGTGCTTCATTTCATGCGGAACACCGGGCATGGACATCCAGCAAACACCGTTTTCCTCAAACCACATTCCCGGCGCGGTTCCCAATTCGTTTTTTACGTAATCGCATTTGGTCGGGAGATGTCCCTGCAATGCATTCAATGGGGTAAGTTCTCTGCCCCGCTTTTCAAAGAACAAGGTGATGTCCTTGATGGCCTGCTCAACGGGTTCTATGGCACAGCCAAAAAACTGGGCGAGCAAAGGCTTGGTCAGGTCGTCCTTGGTGGGGCCCAATCCTCCGGTGATCAAAACCAGTTGGGCCCTTTGCTGGGCATTGGAAAAGGCGTGTAAGATGTCCCGTTCATTATCTCCCACGGTCGTCTTTCTCACTACCCTTACGCCAATCTGATCAAGCTGCTGGCTGATCCAGTGGCTGTTGGTGTCTATAATCTGTCCATAAAGCAATTCGTCTCCAATTGCTATTATTTCTGCACTGATTTCCTTCATGGGGTTTACGGATTGGCTTTGCTACGCTTATAGGTGATGAAAGAGTAGTCAAACTCATTTTTGTCATCTTTGGTATGGGCTTCTTCACTTATCTTTTCCCATTCCGAAGAATTGATGGGAGGGAAAAAAGTATCCCCTTCCGGCTGACAGTCCACTTCGGTGACGATCAGCTCATCGGTCAATGGGATGGCTTGTCGATAAATTTCCCCACCTCCGATCACATAGACTTTGTCCTGTCCGTTTTTTGCCGCCAGCTCCAATGCTTCCTTCAGCCCCCCCACGGTATGATGCCCCTCGGGAATCTTATATTCAGGATTTCTCGTGATGACCACAGAGGTCCTGTTGGGCAGCGGTTTTCCCATGGATTCATAGGTTTTCCTGCCCATAATAATATAATGCCCCGTGGTATATTGCTTAAAGTGTTTAAGGTCAGCGGAAAGACGCCAAATTAGCTGGTTGTCCTTTCCGATCACATTGTTTTTAGCTTTGGCTACAATAATTGAAACAGTCAAAATCTCGGATTTTTTGGATTGCACAAGATACCAAGGTTTTTTCAACCATTAAAAAATGCCCGAAAAAAAGTTTGCGGTAAAGCCAAAAGTTGGGGCGGAAGGCATGGTGATGAAGTGATAGGAACGATCAAATCCGAGGGATTTGATCGTTCCTATTAAAGGTGCCGAGAATTGGTCTTTGGTAGAATGTTTAGCGGAAAGGAACTTTTATAAGTTGTAGGAAACGCGGCTCACTTCGACAAGCTCAGTGACCACACTTCGACAGGCTCAGTCACCGTACTTCGGCAGGCTCAGTAACCGTATGTTATCTAGGGTTGACACCCGGGGTTATTCCTATTCAGTCCTTCTAGGGCCGGGTGAAATTTAAGAAATGTCCCATTCAAATGCCCTTGGTGAAAATTAGGAATTAAGGGGATTATGTATATCCGCAAGACACCAGTAGCTCTAAATTAGCAAGCCATCTCTCACAGAATGCACAGAAGCCCACAGAAAAGATTTTTAACTCTGTGGAATCCCCTCCTCCGGCGGGCAGGCTGTGAGAGATAAATTTACTGGTGTAATTACGGATAATCGTAAAGGGGATTAAGCACAATCTGTTCCGCCTACCGAATAACTCAGTAACCAAATAACCTAATACACTAAATTAGCCTAGGCAATATGCATTGGCTTCCCTTTTGTCAATGAAATTGGTCTTATTCCTTTCCCTCCATGATATTGGTGTAGGCAGCCATTTCGTAGTCGAACTTTTGGGAATCATTGATCTCCACTATTTTCATATGGGAAGTGCTTTTGTCTTCTTTGGAGCGGTAATTCATTTCCATGATGTCCCCGTCGGGAAATTTTTCCATATAAGTGTTATACTTCATCCTTGTGTTTTTGGACATCATGGAGTTTTGCTTGGACCAAAAAGAAGTATATCCATTAATGGGGGAGGTGCTGACCCAGTAGTTGGCCTCGAATTCCTCATTTTCAGAACGGTATTCTTCACAGGGGTATCCGAGGATGGTTTTGGTATTGCCGGTTTTTTGGACCGAAAAATCACTTTCCTCTGCTGTTTCGATTTGGTTTTCGGCAGCATTGTCCATCATTTTATTCCAGTCGATGCCGTAAGCCATGCTTGATTTTTCCCCTTTGTCGCTTTCCATAAGGAGAATGGTGGCCTGGTTTTTTTGATCGAAGATCATCACCGTTTCCTTCACATCCTTATCGTTGCTTTCCAGTTCCATCGCCCAGCAGTCCGCTTGTTCGCTCAACAGTGATTTGACAATGACCGGATCAATGGCCTTGCCTTTTTCATCGGTACCGGTGATTTCCATATCTGTATAGCCCTTGAAGTGGTAACTTTCCTCGGTGTCCACATTGAAATTGGCGCTGCCCATGATTTTTCCATAATCATAGCCGCCTCCGCCTTCGTATTCAGAAGGTGGACCAAAGACCTGCTCAAGGTATTTGTCCGTTTGCCGCTGTGCGGCATTTTCCACTTCTTGGCTTACTCTGCGCTCCACGGCATTTTGAACACCTTGCTCAGCGGCCTTTTTTAATTTCTTGATAAACTGGGCCTCGGCCTCAAAAGACCCCAGGCAAAAAGCCATCACAATGGTCGAAAGTAGTAGGGGAGATTTCATCGCTGTATCCTGTTGATTTACCTCTAACAATATACTCAGAGATTCCCTAAAAGGCCAGAAAATGAGGGGATTGTAGGTGGGGAAGAGGTGTTTTAGCTAGCTTTTTTCCCTCGGTTATCAGCCTAGTAAAATCTTCCCCTCTCAAACTGCTGACAGGCGCTTTTACATGCAATTGATTTTTTGGCTTTTTTACAGCTTATTGCCCCGAAGGAACTCGTCGATTTTCATTCGCTTTTTCCCTTGGATTTGGAGTTCTTTTATGGAAAGCGCCCCATTTCCGGTCTGGAAATGCAAATAGTTTTTGTTATCCGTTTCCAGCTCACCGGCAGTCTTGCCGTTTAAGTCCTCTAGGGTTTCGGTCAGGTAGATTTTACAGATTTTATCGTTAAGGGTAGTCCAGGCGGCAGGGTAGGGGGAAAGTCCACGGACCAGGTTATGGATGTTTTCGGCACTTTCTTCCCAGTTGATCTCACAGGTTTCCTTGAAGATCTTGGGGGCATGGTGGTGGGCCTTGGATTCATCCTGATCGTAGGTCTTAATGGTTCCTTGGGCCACTTCCTCTATGGTTTTGAGCACCAACTTAGAACCTTTCTCCATCAGTTTTTCATATAGGCTGCCGATATTGTCCTCGGGCAGGATGGCTTCTTTTTCCTGGAAAATGATGCTGCCGGTGTCGATCTCATGCTTGAGGAAAAACGTGGTGACCCCGGTTTCTTTTTCTCCGTTGATGATTGCCCAGTTGATGGGGGCGGCACCGCGGTAGTTGGGCAGCAGCGAGGCATGAAGGTTAAACGTGCCTTTTGGGGGCATGTCCCAAACGATCTCGGGCAACATCCTAAAGGCCACCACTACCTGGATGTCTGCTTGATAGCTTTTTAGTTCTTCGATGAATTCTGGGGATTTGAGGTTGGTAGGTTGCAGTACAGGGATGTCGTGTTTTAGGGCGGCCTCCTTGACAGGGGAGGGGATCAGTTTTTGCCCTCTCCCTCTGGGTTTGTCCGGTGCAGTGATGACGGCCACCACGTTCCAGCCATTTTCCACGAGTATTTCCAGTGAGGGTACCGCAAAGTCCGGCGTGCCCATATAGATGATGCGAAGGTCTTTGTTCATTTTAATGATACTTTTTTATGATACGATTATCTGCCCAAATGAAAATAAGTTTGTTTCTCACAGATTCCACGGAATTTCACAGAATAGAAACAAGTCTTCCTTGGATATGAGATAATTCTCCGGCCCGGAAGGCTGGTTGTGAGAGACTGTTTTCCAATAAAGGGATATTACTATAATTGCGTATAAATATATTTTATGCTTATCAGCTTTCTTAGGGACTGGCCCATTTCTTGAAAATATTAAAATATTCCACGATCTGATTATCCGTATGCTTACCACGAATGAAAATTTCTGAGTCTATTAAAAATTAATTTGTGCTAATCCGTGTAATTCGTGGACACTTTCTTGATATTTTCGTTTCCTGCACAATTGCTTATAGGATATTCAAATTGTTTTTATCTATTCGTAGATCAGGTACTTTTCTCTATTGGTTTTATAAGCGTCTAAGCCTTGCTGCCAGCCCTTTCTGATTTCCTCTTCGGTCTTTCCGGCCAGGATATCCTTTCTCAATTGATCGGTGCCGGCAAGCTTGTCAAAGAAGTTGTTGAAGAAGCTGGCCCCTGCGCCTGACTTTTGGTACATTTCCAGCAGGTAGTTCAAGGTAAAGGTATGGGAAAGCGGTTCCTGCCTCAGGTCGGTGCCATAGCAGGTTTTGCCTTCATGGGGAGGTTGCTTGCTCATTCCCTGTATGCTTTCTGGGGTAAAGGTAAAACTGCCGTACTTGGGATCAGGAGCACCATAAACCTGGAAGGGGAAATAAGTTCCTCTACCCACGCTGATATCGGTGCCCTCGAAAAAGCAAAGCGAAGGATAAAGCCGTATGGCCACATCATTGGGCAAGTTTGGGGAAGGTTTGATGGGCAGGGAATAGGGCATGCTATGGTCCCAATTGGCCACGGGGATGACCTTGATGTCCGCTTTGGCCCCTCCTTTCAGCCAGCCCTCTCCATTGATCATCTGGGCAAGCTCTCCCATGGTCAGTCCATGGACCACCGGAATGGGATGCATGCCCACAAAGCTCTGATAGTCCATGTCCAAAACAGGTCCGTCTATATAGTCCGCATTTGGATTGGGCCGGTCCAAAATAAGCAGGGGCTTGTTTTGCTCGGCACAGGCCTCCATGATATAATGCATGGTGCTGATATAGGTGTAAAACCGGAGGCCCACATCCTGAAAGTCAAATACCAAGATGTCCACATCCATCAGCGCTTCTTTGGAGGGCTTTTTATTATTGCCATAAAGGGAAACCAAGGGAATACCGGTTTCCTTGTCGGTATCGTTCTTGACCACTTCCCCGGCATCGGCATCACCACGGAAGCCATGTTCGGGAACAAAGATTTTCTGTACGGCAATTCCCTCATCGAGCAGGAAATCCACCAGGTGTTGCTTGTTTCTTTGGGTAAGCACGCTGGTCTGGTTGGCGACCAAGGCCACCTTTTTGCCCTTCAGCAAGGGGAGGTAAAGGTCAGGCCGGTCTGCTCCGGGGAGGATGGGCGCTTGATCCTGTTGCTTTTCGGGCGGGGCTTGAGCAGTTTCCTTGGGCTTACTTTGACAATAAGCCGTCGTCCCCACTAAAAAAGTCAACAGGAGTATTAATTTTAACTGCTTCATATTAATTTGCATAAGAATAGTAACAAAATAAAACACTTCATTGAACCTTTCCTACTTCATTGCCAAAAGAATTAGTTTTAAAAGATCAGGCGGTTTTACCAGCACCATCCACCAGATTGCCGTAGCAAGTATTGCCATCGGGCTTTCGATCCTGATCATTTCTTTTTTGATATTGGGAGGCTTCCAGCATGTGGTTTCAGAGAAAGTGTTTTCCTTTACCGGGCATTATCAGGTGCATAAATTCTCCACCAACAATGCCTTTGAAGACTATCCATCCAGCAAAAACAGCCAGTTTTATACCGAATATCCGGACTATGGTTTTATCAAGCATGTGCAGGAATATGCCTACAAGCCGGGATTGCTCAAAGGGGAAGATGAAGTGCAGGGAGTGATGCTCAAAGGGGTAGGGAATTCCTTTGACCAGGAGGCTTTTTCACCGTCCATTGTGGAGGGCCGGTTCATTGCTTTCAAGGAAGACAGTACGGTATCCTATGAGGTGATGCTGAGCAGGAAGATTGCGGACAAGCTGTTGCTGGGAGTGGGGGACAAGGTGGTCATGTATTTTGTCCAGGACCCGCCCAGGTACCGGCGCTTTGAGATTGTGGGGATTTACGAGACCTACCTGGAAGATTTCGATGACAAGATCATCATTGGGGATATTCAGGTGATCCGGACGCTGAACGGCTGGGAAAGTGACCTGGTGGGAGGATTTGAGGTGTTTTTGGACGATCCCAAAAATATTGACAGCAGGGAAGGGGAACTTTACGATAGGATAGATTATGACCTGAAAGTCGATAAGGTCACCAACAAATACATACAGATTTTTGATTGGCTGAAGTTGCTGAACAATAATGTGTACGTCTTTTTGGGCCTGATACTTTTTGTGGCGGCTTTTAATATGATCGCCATCCTCTTTATTCTTATCATGGAGCGGACGCAGATGATCGGCATGCTCAAGGCCATGGGAAGCAGCAACAGGCAGATCCGTAGGATCTTTGTTTGGAACGGGGTCAGGATTATCGGTAGGGGAATGCTGATCGGCAACTTGATCGGCCTGGGCATAGGCTGGATGCAGGAAACCACCCGCCTGATCAGCTTGGATCCAGAGAACTATTATATGAGTTATGTTCCCATACTTTGGAACTGGGAGATCATAGCGGGCTTAAATGTATTGGTCCTGCTAATCACCACCATGGTGCTGTTTATTCCGGCCATGGTCATCAGCAATGTACAGCCGATCAAGGCGATTCGCTTTGATTAGCCTTCTTGGCTTTTTTGTAAGGGCGGAAAATACTTTTGGCTTTCATGGAAATCACCCCAAGGACGGCTTCTTTAAAGATCTTGGTGGACATTTTGGAAGTTCCCCTGGTCCTGTCCGTAAAAATGATCGGGATTTCGATGATTTTATAGCCCAGCTTCCAGGCGGTAAACTTCATTTCAATCTGGAAGGCATAGCCCACAAATTTAACCTTGTCCAAGTTGATTCCCTCCAGTACGCTTCTATGGTAGCATTTGAAGCCTGCCGTGGCATCCTTGATGGGCAGCCCGGTGACAAACTGCACATAGGTGCTGGCAAAATAGGACATCAACACCCTGCCCATGGGCCAGTTGACCACATTTACCCCTTTGATATAGCGTGAACCGATGGCCATATCAAAGCCCTCCACCGCACAAGCCTCATAGAGCCGGACCAGGTCTTTTGGATTATGCGAAAAGTCCGCATCCATCTCAAAAATATAGTCATAGCCCTGCTGAAGGGCGTATTTGAATCCGGTGATATAGGCGGTGCCCAGGCCCAGTTTTCCCTTTCGCCCGATCAGGTGTATCCTTTCCGGGTAGGACCGGGTGAGTTTTTTGACGATGGCCGCGGTACCATCGGGACTGTTATCATCGATGACCAAGACCTCAAAATGCCCGGAAAGCTCCATGATCGCCGTAAGGATATCCCGGATATTTTCCTTTTCATTATAGGTCGGTATGATGACGAGTTTCTTGTGGTTCATAATTGAAGTCCCAAAAATAGGACTTAAAGCGAGTTTTTACAGACTTAGTTGGAAAAATATTGGAGAGTAGGCACAAGTCTTAAGATGGTGGGATTTTGATTTGAAGGATTTTGGAATTTCAAATTCCAAGGATAGGGAGGGGTAGTTGAAAACTACCCCTAGGAGGGGTTGTCTTGAGGGCTTTTTAAAAGGCCTTAGTTATTTACAGGGTATCTGGTCTGTAAAAAATCAATGGTTGACCTCATCAGTTTTTTAAGTGTTTCTATGTTTATGTCTGTCAACTTCTTTACGTAAATACAACCTTTTCCCATTTTGAATTTACCCAATTCCTCCAGCAATTCGTCCTGTCCGGAACATCCTGAGTAAACATACAATGAAATGGCCGCTTTTCGAGGTGAAAAACCTACAAGTGGCCAGTCTCCTTCTTGACGGCTTTTTTTCGATTTGTAATGGTATTTACCAAATCCGATAATAGAAGGGCCCCACATTTTCGGTTCAAAACCTGTAAAGTCCTTCATGATCTCCAAAAGTTCAAAACCGTCTTTTCGCCTTTGCTCGGAAACGGTAAAGGTGTTTATAAAATCATAAACATCAGCATCGGTTTGTTTGGTTTTTATCTCAGCCATAGGGATTTCATATCAGTACTTTTGCCCGCATTACGTACATCCGTTGTGTGTGCTCAGCATGGGCATCATGTATCTAAGATACCAAAATATCCCAGAGGGTGAAATGCCTGTGCCGAATGATTTCGGTGTTCCTTATGAGTGGGAGTAGTTTTCCGAAGTATTGGTAAGTCACAACAAGCTTTTATTTACCGAGGGTGAAATTTACAATGCTCTCAACATGGATTTTTGTGGTGTCGAATACAGGAAAATCAAAGTCTTTTTGCTCAATAAGTAAGGGTATTTCCGTGCATCCCAAAACAAGTCCTTCCGCTCCTCTTTCCATTAATTCATTTGCATACCGCATAAACTTGAGTTTCGCCTCTTTGCTAACAATACCTTTTCCAAGTTCATTTTTTACAATATGCTGTATTTCTTCAATGGCTGCTTTTTCTGAGGGAATGATGGTGTCAATGGCATGTTCTTTCAGCTTATTTCGGTAAAAATCCATTTCCATGGTAAATTTTGTACCTAGCAGTCCCACCTTAGACAGTTTTTGCCTTTGTATTTCTCTTGCTGTGGCAGCTGCAATATGAATGATAGGAAGGTCAATTTTTGACTGGATTTCGTCGGCAAATAAATGAGCCGTGTTGGCACATAGAACAATGCCATCAACATTGTTGGCGGCCAAGGCTTTGCAGGCATTAAAAAGCAGGTCATAAGCGTTTGTCCAGCCTCTATCTTGGACATCGGAAAAGTTCAGGGAATAGATGATACATTCAGCCGAGTGTAGCCCTCCCAATTTTTCGTTGATACGTTGGTTGATATATTTATAGTAGTCCAAGGTAGAAGTCCAACTTATCCCACCTACCAATCCTATTTTTTTCATGTGGATGTATTCTTGTTTTTAGCTTCTGACTAAGGTCTCGAAAAATACAACTAACTAACTTTTAAAATTACAATTCCTCAAGACTATTCCTAAGCTTTACTATGCTTTCATCTGTTAGCCCTGAAAGTAAATGTTTTTAATAAATGAAGGATTACGGCCAACGGTTTGGCGCTTGGCGAAGAAACGGATTTCGAAGCAGTAAACTGTCAACCCAGCACAAAAGTTGATACGATGTAGAATGTTGAATTAACCCAGACCCACTTTTTTGACAAATGCCTGTTAGCGGCTGCCATTCTTACTTAACTGTCAGTAGTCATATTGTATTATCTGATTTTTCGTGTAATCAATTATTGCTTTAAGGTTTTGGTGATGTGCTTGTCGCTGCTCTTGATTTAATAAATCTAAGTTATATTTTTTTGATTGAAGTAACTCAATTTGAAATTCAAGTGTCGGTCTGTTTAGTTTATAAAATTTCGGTTTGGTTGTTTGGTCAGATGCAAAAGAAATCTCTTCGTCAATTTCCATTGCATATGTCTGAGTGTCGTGTGTAACAAAAAGTTTACCTTGTCCTTTTTCATAGTCATAAGAATTTGCTTTCACATAATCATTGTTGTAGTAAGTTTCAGTAAGAGACTTTCCAATGCTGAATATTGGTTGACTTACAAAAGTTGTCGGTGAATACAACTTGGAATGGGAGTGTTAGCTAAACTCTGTCCTTTCCCTTCCCTGGGGCTAGCCCCAGGGAAGGGAAATTTCCACTAAATAATTAGGTTTCCGTATTGATGTCCAAACTGATCCTCCCCTCAAATTTAATGGCCA
>NZ_BAAHAP010000015.1:0-83800 GCF_054777495.1 Echinicola sediminis
TTCCCATCCCGAACAGAGAAGTTAAGCCCTGCCGCGCCGATGGTACTGGGGTTACACCCGGGAGAGTAGGTCGCCGCCCACACTTACTGGCCCTCCGTATTCACGGAGGGCTTTTTTTATCCTTCAGCTACTTTAAACGTAAAGTGCTCTACTTATTGAATGTAAATAGATACCTTAACAGTAGAATAATTTTCTACTATTAAGGTATAAACAAAAATATAGGCGACTGAAATAGTCCAACGACTTTGGGTGGTACGGCGCAGGGGATCCACCTCTTCCCATCCCGAACAGAGAAGTTAAGCCCTGTCGCGCCGATGGTACTGGGGTTACACCCGGGAGAGTAGGTCGCCGCCCACACTTACTGGCCCTCCGTATTGAACGGAGGGCTTTTTTTTATGCACTGCCGCGAAAATGTGGCAGTCCACGATCCACAGTTGTCCGTTGACGATAGGCTGTGGACTGTCCAAAGATTACGGAAAGGATGATCAGTGCCAAAAAATTAGCCGATCTTATAAGTTTCTTTTTTTCTCTTCCATATTTGGCCTAAATTAAACCCATGAATAAAATTGCCTTAATCACAGGAGCTACATCAGGAATAGGAGAGGCCTGTGCGCTTATTTTAGCTAAGTCTGGATATAGTATCATCGCTACAGGAAGAAGGGAAGATAGGTTGATCGAACTCAGAAATGCGATCGACCCTGGAGTAGGGTATAGGTACCTTGTTTTTGATGTGAGGGATAAGGAAGCGGTTAATAATGCAATTGATTCTTTGCCTGAGGACTGGAAAAATATTGATGTATTGGTGAATAATGCAGGCAATGCACATGGTCTGGATGCGATTGATAGAGGGGATACCGATGATTGGGATGCTATGATAGATATTAATGTGAAGGGACTTCTCTACGTATCCAAAAAGGTGATGCCATTTATGATCAAAAGAAACAGCGGCCATATCATTAATATAGGATCTATAGCGGCCAAGGAAGTTTATCCGAATGGAAATGTTTATTGCGCTTCCAAGCACGCCGTAGATGCGATTACTAAAGGCATGCGTTTAGACCTGACCAAACATGGGATACGGGTTACAGGTGTACATCCTGGATTGGTGGAGACAGAGTTTTCCCTAGTTAGGTTTAAAGGGGACAAGGATAGGGCTAGTGCTGTTTATGAAGGGTTCCAGCCATTAAAGCCGGAGGATATAGCAGATATAGTAAATTTCGCTGTGACAAGGCCTGCGCATGTTGTTATGACCGATATCACCGTTTTGGCAGGTGCCCAAGCTGATAGTACTACTGTTTACCGAGATCAGTAATGATTAAGACGTTTTGCTATTTATTTCCAGTGCTTTTATCCGTAGGCTGCGACGCAAAGCAATCTGAACAGGATAGCTCCGATAAAGCCATTTTTAGCAAAGAGGAAATTATAGCAACGGAAGATTCCACAGTGTCCAAGAGTGATTCTATCGGCATTATGGAAAGGAACTTATTAGATGCTGGTTTAATAGATGTAAGAAGTCTGTTGCCGGATATATTTGTAGAATTGAAATACAGTACTGAAGACAATTTTTTTGGGAGGGATGTATATGGTGAATTGACCAAATGCTATTTACAGGAAGAAGTGGTTCAAAAACTTCAAACAGCATTGGAGTATCTGCAAAAAGAACGGCCTGATTTAACCTTTTTGATCTACGATGGTGTGAGGCCTCTTAGTGTGCAACAGATTCTGTGGGATAGCTTGGATAAACCGGATAGCTTAAAACCACTGTATGTAGCGGACCCAAAACGGGGAAGCCTTCATAATTATGGGGTAGCCGTTGATCTGACCATAGCAGAGAAGGGGACAGGAAGGGCTTTGGATTTGGGTACGCATTATGATTATTTTGGGTATCTTGCATATCCTGATCGTGAAGATCAAATGCTTAAAGAAGGAAAAATCACCCATAAACAGATCCAGAACCGTCAACTGCTAAGAGAAGCGATGTATTCAGCGGGTTTTATGGGCATTGGTTCAGAGTGGTGGCATTTTAATGCCTACAGCCTAAAAGAAGCAAAAGATAAATTTGAGATAATACAATAACATTAACCTTTAAACTTACCTACACAATATTTTATGAAACTATCAAATCTATCATCCTTTTTGAAGGGACTTTTATTAATCAACTTCGTATTACTGATGTCTTTTCAAGTAGAAGCACAGCAGTTCAAGGCCTTGGTGTTTAGCAAAACCCAAGGATTCCGGCACCAATCCATTCCCAATGCTGTAAAGGCCATTAAAGACATGGGCCAAACCCAGCAGTTTAGAGTCTATGCCACGGAGGATGCCACTGTATTTAACGATAAATCCCTGGAAGGCTATGATGTCCTTATTTTGGCTAATACCACAGGGGATATTTTGAATGAGGAACAAAAAGAAGCTTTTAAGCGCTTTGTTCAGAGTGGAAAGGGAGTAGTAGGTATTCACAGTGCTACCGATACTGAGTATGGGTGGGATTGGTATGCCAAACTTATTGGTGGACAGTTTGAAAGCCACCCCGCCCAACAAACTGCCAGGATTCATGTGATGGACCAAAACCATCCTGCAACCTATCACCTCAATTCAAAGTGGCTTTGGACAGATGAGTGGTATAACTTTAAGAACTTCAATGATGACGTAAAGGTACTTCTTCAAGTAGACGAACGCTCTTATGATGCAGGAACTAGAAATGGGAAATTTATGGGGATGGGAGAAGTTCATCCAGTTTCCTGGTACCATGAATATGATGGAGGAAGAATATTTTATACCGCTTTAGGTCATGTGGACTCGGCATACGAAGACGCAGACTTTCTTAAGCATTTATATGGTGGAATCTGGTGGGCAGCAAAAGGCTATCCTTCAGAATAATCATTTAGGTGATTGAATCAGTCTGAAAATCCCCTGTAATGAATATGGGTAGATATTGTGCCCTCCATTATTGGGGATTTTTTATTTCAACATTTGTTTGATCTAGGGTTTTCTCTCCCTTTTTTATGATTATTCACTAGTGTTAAGTTAATCGTAAACAGGCGTATTGAGCATGTCGAATTCTTTGCTTCGAGATATTGGGTAGAGTGGGTTTAACTGTTTAGGCAGCTGCCCCGCTGTGCGGGACAAGACTGCTTGTTTAACTGCTTAACAGAAAAATAATGTTTAGTTATGTGAAATCGATCAGTTAAACAATTAACCGATTAAACATGCAGGTGACTAAGAAACGTATCTACAAATCATGCTTGACATAACACTAGTTTACACAAAGCAATATTTTCTTTGGTTTATGCTTTTGCGCTTGTTTATCTTTTCTTATATAAAGGTATTGTTTTGTTCTGGTTGGCCCTCCTGAAGGCTGCGCATGTCCATTGATGAAAAGGCCGTTCATAGGTTCAGAACCAGATGCTTCTTATAAGGAAGAACGTGCATGATAGCAGGTAGACCTAAACGCTAGCCTTTTAGCTCGTTAAACTTAAATGGCAGAAGCTGACTGATGTTTTCAGCCTTGAGTATTTTTTCATCAGGAGTGAGCATCAAGACAGCTATTTCTTGATCAAACTTTTTTTCGTATTCACTGATGGTTTGTCTACAAAGGCCACAAGGAGAAATAGCCGCAAATCCCGTCTCCCCACTTCTCTGCGCAGCAATGGCTATTTGAAGCGGTTTAAGCTGGGGAAAATTGGCACTGGCGTAGCCCAGCAGTATCCTTTCCGCGCATACGCCCACTGGGAAAGCGGCATTTTCCTGGTTATTGGCCGACAGTATTTTGCCATTTTCCAGGAGAACAGCCGCTCCGACATTAAAAGCGGAATAGGGAGCATATGCCTGTTTCAGGGCTTTCTTTGCCTGTTCGATTAATCCTTGTTCTACTCGAGTCAATTCAGAAAAATCCAAAAGGCTTAAGCTTACTTTCTGTTCGATTTTTTTGCCCATGGGCTTCGCATAATGGTTATCTGAGGAATAATAAATAATTTAGTCAAATGTTCATCGATTTCGAACGTATAATTTTTAGAGGATAAATTAAATTCCCATATTCGCCGCACTCAGAATAAACGATGTTGTCAATGAAGAACATTTTGATTTTAGGAGCAGGAAAGTCTTCAAAGGTATTGGTGGACTACCTATTGGAGACAGCTCCATCAAAGGACAGGCGGATTTTTTTGGCTGATGTAGATAAAAGTACTGCAGAACGTAAACTCTCCGGAAACCAGTATGGGACCGCTGTTCAGTTGGATATCGGGAATCAAGAGGAAAGAAGAAGTCTGATCAGTCAATCCGATGTGGTGGTTTCTATGCTGCCGGCCTTTTTACATCCAGTAGTTGCCCAGGATTGCCTGTTTTTTGGAAAGCATTTTTTTTCCGCTTCCTACGAGTCGCCCGAGATGAGGATGCTCTCTACGGAAGTAAGTGAAAAGGGACTTTTCTTTCTCAATGAATGTGGGCTTGATCCGGGGATTGACCACATGTCTGCCATGAGGATCATCGACCGGGAAAAGGCTGCAGGCCATGAAATCGTATTGTTCAAATCATATGCCGGGGGGCTATTGTCCCCTGAAAGCGAAAAGGGCAATCCCTGGAAATACAAGTTTACCTGGAATCCCAGAAATGTCGTGTTGGCAGGTCAGGGAGTGTCCCGTTTTATTCGGAATGGCCGTTACAAGTTTATTCCATACCACATGCTTTTTCGGAGGACAGATTTGGTGCATTTTAAAGCTATTGGGGATTTTGATGGCTATGCCAATAGGGATTCATTGAATTATAGAGGGGTGTACGGTTTGGAAAATATCCCCACGATTATCCGGGGAACGTTAAGAAGGGTAGGCTTTTGTAAAAGCTGGGATGTATTGGTCCAGCTGGGACTTACCGATAATTCTTTCGAGATAGAACTACCCGAAGATTTTACCTTAAGGATGTTTTTCAATGCTTTTTTGCCATATGATCCGGTACATAGGCTTGAAGAAAAATTGAAGCGTTTGTTGAACTGGGTGGATGATGATATCATGGACAAATTGGAGTGGTTGGGACTTTTTAGTGATCGGCCATTACCCTTATTGAAGGGAAGTCCAGCTGATATCCTCCTGAAGATTTTGGAGGAAAAGTGGAGTCTCCAGCCCGATGATAAGGACATGGTGGCCATGCAGCATCAGTTTGAGGTCTTGCTTAAATCTGGAAAAACAAAAAAAATAACCTCCAGTTTGGTTATCCTTGGGGAAAATAGAGAGTATACAGCTATGGCTAAAACCGTAGGTTTGCCACTGGCCATTGCCGTAGATTTGTTTATGGAAGGCAGAATAAGCGGAGCGGGAATGTATTTGCCTACTAGGAAGGAAATATATCAACCGATTTTAGAAAAACTGGAAAAGAAAGGGATTAGGTTTGATGAACAAGAAGAGTTGGCTTCAGAAGATTAAAAGAAAGTCTTTGAGCAACTGTTGATAGACCTCGCTGAAAGAAAAATCATCGTTTTTGATACAGATGCTGGTGCTATGGGGAGCTTCAGTTTTATGAAAGGAGAATGCTTTAATTTCCCGAAGGACTTTTGTAGATGGCCGGTCTTTTAGCTCGTAAGAATCCTGCGGATAAAGTTCAAAGAACCTGGCGATTTTCTCCAGTTCCCTCATTTGCTGGGGAGGAAGTATCACCCAGAATTTTCCTTTTTCCCTGTCCAATAGTTTGACAATGCCTTTGATCAGGTCTCCAAAAGGCAGGCCGTCATTATGTAAGGCAAGGTTCCTTTGCGCATCTTTTGATTTATTGTGCTTGGGGAAATAGGGAGGGTTGCTGACAATCAAGGGAAAGCGTTCCTGATTATCTTGGATAAAATCCTGAAATCGCTGATTGAAAATGTTAATACGGTCTTTCCAAGGGCTGTTGCTTATATTTCTGCCGGCCTGAAGTGCTGCCGCTTCATCTATTTCCACTGCCTGTATGGTGGCTCCCTCAAATCGCTGAGCAAGCATCAGGGTAATCACACCGGTTCCTGTACCGATATCCAATATTTTTCCAGGCTGGTTTTGATGGGCAAGCGCTCCTATAATCACAGCATCCGTGCTGACTTTCATGGCACAGTGTTCTTGGTGGATGGTGAACTGCTTGAACTGGAAATAGCTGTTGGCCATGATGGGATTAACCTATTTCTCTTTCATAAACTTCATCCACCAGCAGCTTGGAAGATTCTGCAGCGGCTACAGCTAACTGGTCACAGCGTTCGTTTTCCGGATGGCCGGCATGGCCTTTTACCCACTGGAATTGCGGTTTGTATCTGTTATGAAGAGGGATGTAGCGCTTCCATAGATCCACGTTTTTTTTGTCCTTGAAGCCTTTTTTCTGCCAGCCCCACAGCCAGCCTTTTGTGACTGCATCGACCACATACTTGCTGTCGGAATAGATTTTTACTGGGATCCCTTCCACTTTGATGGCTTCCAGTCCTTTGATCACTGCCAAAAGCTCCATTCTGTTATTGGTGGTGAGACGGAAGCCCTCCGAAAGTTCTTTCTCATGTTGCTTGTATTTAAGAATCGTTCCGTAACCTCCATTGCCAGGATTTCCCTTGGCGGCACCATCTGTATAAATCAAAATCATGTTTCAAAAGTAAATAAAAATGTCAGCTATTTCTAGCTGACATTTCAAATGCATGTATTTCAGACATGGTTATAACATGTCTGTGAGGTTAGATTTGAAAATTTTGATCGCAATGGAAAGGAGAATGATCCCAAAAATTCTTCTAAGAACATCCAAGCCGGTTTTTCCCAGCTTTCTTTCCAGCCAAGTAGTACTTTTAAGCACCACGTAGACTACGGCCAAGTTGATCAAAATACCTACGGCAATATTCATCTGAGCGTATTCTGCTTTCAGGGTCAAGATGGTCGTCATGGTACCTGCCCCTGCGATCAAGGGGAAAGCTATGGGTACAATCGAGGTACTGGACGCATCAGCTTCCGGATCAGGTTTGAATATTTCTATTCCCAAGATCATTTCTGCTCCCAAAGCAAAAATGATCAGTGCGCCTGCTATGGCAAAATCAGCCACCCCTATTCCGAAAAGGTTGAGGATGTTTTTTCCCAAAAGCAGGAAAAGCACCATCAGGATACCTGCCACTATGGTAGCCTTTTCTGACTGAATATGCCCCGCTTTTCTTCTCAAGTTGATGATAATCGGGATGGAACCCAATATGTCAATGACAGAGAAGAGAATCAGTGATACCGAAAGGATTTCCTTGAAATCAAACATTGTTTAAATTTTCCCGCAAAAGTAGAATTTAAATTTTGAATAATTTCAATTTTTGAATTAATATTCTTTAAGGAATTTTATGAGTTTGTCAAATTCCTCATTTGTAATGGCCGGGAAGTTGGCAATTCTAAAGCTGGTAGGCTTTAAAGGCCCATAGCCACTTCCCATTTGCATCCCTTCTTTCTCAGCCGCTTTTTTGACTTCTTGTATGAAATCTTCTTTTCCGGCAATCCCCATTACGGTCTTACTTCTTGTGTTGGGGTTCTGTACCAGCATGGTCAACTTGTCGGATTGGGCAATGGTATTTTCCAGTTGCCTCATTCTTTCACGGATGATTTGGTCTGTTTCCTGAATTTCAGGCAGGTCTTCCAAGCTACGTTTTAGCAAATAAATGCCCAATACATTTGGAGTATAGTGGGTTTGATAATTGGCCGCATTTTCAAGTATAAAGCTAAGGCTGTTGTATCTTCCCGCTTCTCCTTTGCGCTCACATTTTTCAATGGCTTTAGGAGAGAGGATCAATAGGCCCAAGCCGGCAGGAAGTCCGAAACATTTTTGTACTGAGGCATACCAAATATCCGCAGCGGTAAAGTCCAGTTCGATGCCCGCCATGGAAGAAGTTGTATCCACCGCGATCATTTTGTTGGGATATTTCTCCGCTACCTGCCTGATCAGCTTATTGCTTACTTCAGTGGCATTGGAGG
Source organism: Echinicola sediminis (assembly GCF_054777495.1). Taxonomy (NCBI): domain Bacteria; kingdom Pseudomonadati; phylum Bacteroidota; class Cytophagia; order Cytophagales; family Cyclobacteriaceae; genus Echinicola; species Echinicola sediminis. The sequence goes on from NZ_BAAHAP010000015.1 coordinate 7,938, forward strand.
TTTCGTTTTGGGTGATGGCAATCAGGTCAAACTTTTCGCCAATCTCCAAAGCAGCCACATCCAATTCCGTCTCTGTATCCAGCTTCACTGATTCGGTTTCACCGTTGAGGTGCTGGGCAAAGTTCAACCATTTCTTTCCGAATGAACCGGAATAAATATGGAAGCTGGCACTTTCTACAATGGACTGGGCGATGATTTCCCAGTTTTCTGTTGCACTGCCGGTAAAAAGTAACTTATAATCCTCAGGAACATGGAGTTTTTCCTTGATCAAGGTTTCTGTTTCCTGATAAAGGTTCATAAACGTAGCGCTTCGGTGATTAGCGCTCAGGATTCCCTGATCAAAAGCATCCTGTAAGTATGTGGCCAATTGGTCGTAGACCTTAGATGGTCCTGGAGCGAAAGTAGTCATTTTTGAAAGGTGTTATTTTTTTACAGAAAATACTTAATCCCTAATTCGTAGCCTTTGAGACCAAGTCCTGATATCATGCCGATACATTCCTTGGAGATAATGCTTTTATGCCTGAATTCTTCCCTTTTGTATATGTTGGAAATATGGATTTCCATCACTGGAGTGCTTACGCCTGCGATGGCGTCCGAGATAGCTACAGAAGTATGGGTATAAGCACCCGCATTTAAGAGAATGGCGTCGTAACTAAAACCAACTTCATGGATCTTACCTACCAATTCTCCTTCAATATTGCTTTGGTAATAGTATAAATCAATAGCTGGAAATACGGACTTCAGCGTTTCAAAGTAATCTTCGAAGGATTGGCTTCCATAAATTTCAGGCTCTCTTTTGCCCAAAAGGTTTAGATTAGGGCCGTTAATAATAAGTATCTTCAAAATTTTAAATGGTTTGTCGTGTGCTGTTCAAAATTTTGCCCAAAGTTAAGCATTGGAAACTTGATTTAGACAATAAAACGGGGCTTTAATTTTATCTTTGAGCCAAAACCTTAACTATGCCTGATATTTGGGAAAATCACCTCAAGCAGTTCCAACATTATTTGAAGATAGAGCGGTCTTTGAGTAAGAATTCCATTATGGCCTACCATCAGGATATGGAGAAGTTGGCTTCTTTTATCAGGCAGCATTACCCGGACGTTGGGCCTTTTCAGGTTAAACTAGAGCATTTAAGGGGGTTTGTGAATGAGTTGGCAGGAATAGGGGTGTCAGAATATACCCAAGCAAGGGTGATCTCAGGGGTTAAAGCTTTTTACAGGTTCCTGATGTATGAGGATAAAATAGAAGAAGATCCTTCCACCCTTTTGGAATCGCCCAAGTTGGGCAGGAAATTGCCTGATACGCTCAGCTACCAGGAAATTGTACAGCTGCTGGAAGGGGTAAAGTTGGGAGAGCCGGAAGGTCATCGGAACAGGGCCATATTGGAAGTCCTGTACAGTAGCGGTCTGAGGGTCTCTGAACTGGTAGAACTTAAACTGGGCCAAGTTTATGCTGATATTGGGTTTTTGAGGGTGATCGGTAAAGGGAATAAGGAGCGATTGGTTCCCATCGGTAAAGATGCGCTGAGGTACCTGAAGATTTACCAGGAAGAAATCAGGAGGCACCAGGCAATTGCCCCGGGCCATGAGGAATATGTGTTTCTCAACAGAAGGGGCAAAAAGCTGACCCGTGTGATGGTCTTTCTATTTATAAAAAAGCTGGTGGCTGAAGTAGGGATTAAAAAAAAGGTCAGTCCCCATACGTTTAGGCACAGCTTTGCCACCCATTTGATCGAAGGAGGGGCGGATTTGAGAGCCGTGCAGGAAATGCTCGGTCATGAAAGTATTACCACGACAGAAATTTATACCCATTTGGATAGGGAATACCTTAGGCAGGTATTGACGGAATTTCATCCGAGGAAATGATGTTAAAAACAGAAAAGCCGGCCCAAACAAATGGTTGGGCCGGCTTTTAAAGTTTAACTGATTTACTCTTTGCGCTCCGAAATATGGCATGCGTCGAAGGAGAGGTACTTCAGTAATATGCTGTTACTTACTGCTCCGTTTGGTCAAGCTTGGTGTACGGGATGTTCATTTTTAATTCCCAAGTTCCTGTATCATTGATTTTTATGCCCCAACGGATATAGGCGTGGTTTCGGATTTTACCTGTTTCAGGATCCCTAAAAGGTGCCCAGAACTCTTCCCATTCTTCAGGAGTTTTAGGGCCGTTATCTGCTTCATAGGCTTCTTTGTCCACTACGAAGGCACTTCCTTTAGATAGATAATACATCAAGTAGGTATTGTTTCCCCCGTAATTTCTGCCAAATTGAGGAAAAGGAGGTGCTGGTAAGAAAAAGGATGATTTCTTTTCTTCCTCGATAGTTTCCACGGAGTTGTCATGGTAGTTCTGGAGATAACCGGCACCGCTTGGGTAATAGGTGATTTCATCAGTGTCCAGAGGGTTACCATAGCTGTCCTGAATATACATGTCCACCTTTACAGCATTGGCAGGTTCTTCGCTTACTTTTTGGATGGAGAAGTAAGGGTTGGTTCCGTCTAAAACTGAAGGGATGTTATCATCGTTTGAGCCTTTAATTACCCCAGTGTGAGCGATGGTACTTCCATCGTCTTTATCCAAAATAAGCCTGGACCTCATTTCTGTAGGGAATTCTACAGGTACAAAAGGCTCCAGTTTGATCACAGTGAAGTCTTCCAGCAGTCTTTCTCCTTTGATGTTGGATACAGCTACGTCTGCCTTGAACAAGTCACCTTGTACATTTTTAGTTGCCTGAGTAAAGGCAAACTCTCCACTTACTTCGTTCAGTAAAATGGAAGGCTCCTCAGAGAATTCCAGCTTTGCTTCTGCAAGGGCCAAGGTGGTATCGGTATCTCCATTAAAAGCTTCTTTCCAAATCCGGATTTCATGCTTTTCAAGTAGTTCATTGGAGGGGTTCCCGTCAATGTCTTTGAAGCCTACAATTTCCCATTTCATGGGGGCGGTAGAGTTTTCAATCGCCGGACGGGCAGAGACTGTAAAAGCTCCTCTTGGTACGGAGATGGTGTCCTGGGTATGATGGACATTGTCACTCAGGTAGCCTATTTCAGGAGGTGTACATGCCGCTGCTCCTAAAAAGGACAATATGGTTAGTTGATATAATGCTTTTTTCATTTTCAAAGTGTTTTTGTAAAACGATGAATTACTTAATCAAAATCAAGATTGAAAAGGGTATGGTCGCCCTGCAATACATGAATTACTCCATTGGTGGAAGTTAAATTGGACGTTCTGACCCTGATGACATCATCATCAATTACGTTGTCCCATTCGTCCCATTCGTCTCCGTTTTTATAGGTATAAAAAACATACTCCGGAAAACTACTTAACTGATTCGTGTACTCTTCCCTAGGTTCAAGGGATATTCTTCTTTCATCACCATTTAGGGCGGTCAGTATTTCTCCGTTTGCGCTCATGTCTTCCCTGGTGATTTTACCGGGGAAAATATATGCTCCCATGTATTTTACCAAAGTGTCTTTGGGGATGTCATTTACTGAATATTCCGCTTCAGGATTTTCTTTTCTCATTTCTGCCAATACCTGATCCACATATTTTTGGATCGAAAGGTTGTTTGGCGCAAAGAGGGTGTTTTCACCGTTGACTTCATCAACCATGTCGGCTTTTTCGATGAGCAAAGCTAGCGTGTCAAGATGGGGGTGTGACTGTAAGAAAGTAAAGGTGTCAGAGCCTACAAAGCCACTGCTCACTCCGCCGTCTACCAAATACTCTTCGTCGATACATGAGATTAACCCCAGTGAAATGGCTAATATATATATGTATTTTTTCATTGTTGCTTTTAGTTTAAAGGTGGATTACAATCGGCCTTGCCAGTATTCTGTTTGAACGATAGATGGGTTCCTCAGAATAACATCTTTTGAAACTGGCCAGAAGTACCCTTGCTTTTCTTTTCTGTTGTTATTCATCCAGGAGACACCCTCAAAATAATCCATTCTGATGCGGTCATAGGCAGCGTGGGCTTCAGCTACCAATTCAATGGCCCGTTCATCAAAAATGGCCTTGATCAGGTTGTCCCTGTCTTGTGGTCCGGTGTAAGCCGGTACTCCCGCCATGCTGCGGACCAGGTCAAGGTCTTCAATGGCCTGTGAATACTGTCCGAGTTTAGTATAGGCTTCCGCTCTCAATAGGTAGATGTCCGCAAGCCTGAAAACAAGTATGTTGGCTTCCGAGAAAACGGCATAAGGATCTTCAGAGGCAGGGTCGTCTGAACTTAGAGCGTATTTGAGCGGGAAGGTTTTTGCTCCCATGTCTTCAAATTCGTTAAAGAATAGGTCCTTTCTTACATCATTGTCCCTTTCTTCTTCGATCATAAATTCATACCCGTAAAAGTCAGGGTTGCCCTGTGGGGCAGTCCCGTTGTTGCCATTTAGTACAGGTTGGTTCAGGGTCATGCCGGTATGGTTGCCGCCACCATTGCTTACTCTAAATGATTCATTCATTCCTGCATTGATGTTGATTTCGAAGAGTCCTGTTTTGGATTGTCCTTTTACCATTTTCTCGAAACCCTCTTGACCTTCTGCGACATAGTCGATCAGACTTGCGTTACTGTTGGAGATGACATTGGTGGCAGCATCTATGCTTTCCTGTGTCATCTCCGTGTTGTTTCCATCTCTGCTTGCGTACCAGAGCGTAGCATGGGCTTTTAGCGCCTCAGCACTGGCTTTATTCGCAGTGATCGCCCACTTAGCAGCCCCTGGATTGGAGTATTCCAACAAGCCAATAGCTTTGTCCGTCACTTCAAGGATATAGTCTAAAACTTCTTTCTCATTCGATCTTGGAACCTCTACGATATAACCGTCTGCAGTGATCAGCTGATCTGAAGATTCAATGGATTCATGCACAATCGGAACATCACCCCATATTCTGGTCATATAGAAATAAGAGAAAGCCCTAATAAAAGCTGCTTCGCCTAGTATTCTGTTTTTCTCCTGAGGGGTGGTGAATAGTTCGTCAGGCATGCCTTCTACGTACTGCTCAATGGTGAAGGCCCAATTGGCAGCCCTGTAGAAAAATTTCCATTCCTGGGTGTTTTCCCGGTAGGGCAAAACATAATTTCCACTTCCTTCAATATAGTTGGTGATCCAGAACTTGCTGTCCATTAAAGTCATGCCCGGGAACTCCCCCCAATGCAGGAAATTAGCCTGGTAAGTTATGGCATATTTCAATAAGGCATATGATCCGGCCAGTGCTTGTTCTGCTTCGCTCTGAGAGCTCCAGTAAACGTCAGGGTGCGTTATGCTAAGAGGCTCCCGATCAAGAAGATCTGAACAACCGAAAAAAACAATTGAAAGAATTGTTGCTATATATATGTTTAATTTTCGTAGTTTTTTCATGGTGCTGTTTTTTAGAATCTTGCATTTAGACCAAAGGAGAAAGTTCTTGCCTGAGGGTAGCCGTTACCTAAAACATGACCTCTGGCATCAACCATGGAAGCATCCACAATGCTTTTTGATCGTTGCCACTGATAAGGGTTCAATACAGAAAGGTATACCCTAAGTCTGCTCAGTCCCATTTTGTCAATGAAGGTGTTCTTGTTGAAGTTATAGCCTACAGAAGCGTTGGTGATTTTCCAATAGTCTCCATTTTCTATCCAAAGTGTTTGGTTACCTCTAAAGGCATAGAAAGGGGCTTCGCCGCCACCGGCAGGGAATAGGGCAGGGAATCGGACTCCTGCCGCTCCATCGCCAGGCTGCTCCCAGAAACTGTATTCGCTGAGATCGGCAAGTCCGGAAGTGGCCCAACCGTCTCCTCCTCTGTCATAGCGGTCCATATAGCTGTTCAGCACGGTGTTTTTAATGTCTGCTCCGAAAGAGAACTGGCTATAGGCCTGAAGGTACCAGCCTTTGTATCTCATGTTGATGTTGAAGTTTCCTTGAATGTCAGGAACCGGTGAGTAGTCCAAAGACATGATCTGATCACCTGCTTCATCCAATAAATAGTCACCGTTGATATCCTCCCAAATAGGTAAACCTGGTCGAATGCTGGCCCAAGCCGATTTTCCTGTAAGTGGTTCACCGGTGTAAGGGTTTACCGGTAGTTGCTCTAAATTATCAATGATGTAGTCATTGACGAAGACATAGTAAAGGTTAAGCGGTCTGCCGACGATATATCCATAACTTCCCAACAAATAGTCCCTGTTGCCATTTGGCAAGGCACTGACAAAGTTCTGGTTTCTGGCAAAACCTGCCGTTAGCTCAATTTTCCAGTCACTTGCCCTAGGCATGAGGTCGTATCTGATCTGTCCTTCCCATCCATAGTTCAGCACTCCGGCCACGTTGGCTTTGGCATTGTTGTATCCGGAATAAGAAGGGAATTCGATGTCGAAAAACAGTCGGTCAGTGTTTTTGTTGTAGGCATCAAAGGTGATGTTCAACCGTTGGTTCAGCAGGGCAAGGTCAAAACCAAGGTTCCATTGCTGCGACTGTTCCCATGAGAGGTTATCATTGCCGATAGCCCCGTAGTTTGGAACCACCCCAGTGACACCGCCATAAGAAGAAACGCTCATTTGGTTGGAGCCATATCCCGCGGCTAATCCACCGTAGCCAAGTTGATAGGCCCCGAAACGAAGGTAGTTCTGACTAAATTGTTTTCCGTTTATCCCCCAGCTACCACGGATTTTACCAAAGTCAAGCCAATCTCCAGTGATCTGTTGAAGGAAAGGTTCATCAGAGAATACCCATCCCAAGGAGACGGATCCAAAGTTTGCCCATCGGGAATCTTTCCCAAAACGGGATGAGGCATCCCTACTGTAGTTGACACTGACCAAGTATTTGTTTTTGTACTTGTAGTTGAATCTTCCGTAGAAAGAAACCAGGGCATTTTCACTGATATCGGTGAAGCCGTTTATGTTGTCCTTTTCGTACCTGCTGTTGATTACTTTGATGGCGTCACTGCCAAAACCAACGGCATTGATACCCATGTCTTCATACTTGTTGTAATCCAGTCGATTACCGGCGATGGCAATGATTTCGTGGTCGCCAAAAGTTTTGAAGTAGTCCAGGTAAAGATCTGAGGCGTTATTCTTTCTGGTATAAAGTGAATAGGCTGCATATCCATCCCCGTTTGGCCTGATGGTCGATGGCTCATAGAAATTCTTCTTGTTGAAGTCAAACTGATAAGTCAGCTGCGAGTTCAGCTTCAGGCCATCGATTATTTTTAGCTGGGCAAAATTAGAGAAGATGACCTTGGTTTGCTCATCGGAGTTCAACTTGTCGTTGAGCTCTCCCTGAAGTGACCTTATTTTTGCCTGAGGCAAATAAAATAAGGACGAATTTAAATTGTTGGGGCTGGTAGGAAGACTGTTGTCAAGGTTGAAAGAACCTCCTCCAGGGTTTCCTTGGCCCGTTTGGTTTTCAGTAATGGAAGAGTTGATGATGAACTGGTTGGTGAACTTTTTGCCTACCTTAGCGTTCAGATTGGCATTAAGGGTGTACCTTTTGAAGCCTGTGGCTTTGATGACGCCTTTGTCATCGTTGTATCCCAAAGAGATGCGGTAGTTGGATGTTTCACTGCCGCCTCTCATGCTTAAGTTGTACCGTTGTGAAACCCCTTTTTGATAAAACAGTCCCTGATAATCCACATTATTGTTAAAGGCAGGGTTGATACTGTCTGTCAGCATGATGGGGGTATTGTTCGAAAGAAGGAAATCGTGGTCCCACCATTTTTGCAACATGTCCATTTTTTCTCTTCTTTCAGCAGCTCCCACTAGCATAGGTACTTGCTTGGGGATGGGTTGGAAACCAATGCTGGTAGAGAAGTCGAATTGAGGCTTGTCAAGGGCAGCTCCTTTTTTCGTTTTGATGATGATCACACCATTGGCACCACGGGAGCCGTAGATAGCCGATGCTGATGCATCTTTGAGAATGTCTATACTCTCTATGTCATTTGGGTTTAATGAAGCAAGGTAGTCTGTGTTGGAAACACCATAGCCAGCCAAGTCTTCAAGGGAAGTTTGTACTCCATCTACCACGTATAATGGTGTGCTAAATGCGGTAAATCGATCGCCTCCGTCAAGGCCTCCCGATACAGTGGTGTTTCCCCTAATGATAAGTGCTCCTCTTGCTCCTGCGGCTCCGCTGACATTGACGGTTTGGATGCCGGTGCCTTGGGTGCCTATTAGAGAGGCTACGTTTGTTACGGGAATATCTTCAAGCTGCTCACTCTTGATACTTGTGGTTGCTCCCGTTACATCCCTTTTTATTACAGATTGATAACCAACTACCACAAACTCGTCGAGTTCAGATTCATTGGCTTCCAAAGAAATGTTTATTATACTTTGATTATTGACAGGCCTCTCTTGGGATTTGTATCCTATAAAAGAGAAGACTAAAGTTTGGTCTTGATTGACGCTGATTTGATAATTACCGTCAATATCGGTTACCATTCCTTTTGTGGTGCCTTTGATTAGAATGTTTGCACCTGGGATGGGTTCATCCGTTTCTGCATCAGTGACGGTTCCGCTAACAGAAATTGTCTGGGCCGTCACTAGCCCATACAGACAAAAACTTAATAAAAAACTTAGTATAGTTTTGATCATATTCATAATGAGATTGTATGATTGTTAAAGCTTTATATAAAGAAGGGATTAGCCTTCATTACATTCTTTTTTTATCCTATGCTCAGAATGGGGTGTCAGATCAAAATGTCCATTAAGGGGCTCCCAGTAACTTATTGGGCTATTATTGAAGGGCAATCTGGCTTTATTTAAACCTTTTAAGCTAAAGAGGAGGTTATTGGGGGTGATAAGACAAGTGTTCTGAAATAAGATACCTATCGCTATAGCTTTTCAGCGCCATGTTTTGTTGAGTTTTTTTGGGGTATTTACTTACATATTCATTCCATATTATGGTTTTTAGGTTTTAAATAATTTCGTTTGATTTTTATTGATTGGTCAATATATTATGTTTTTATTATAAATGTGTTTTTTGATCGTGTTTTATTTCATTTTATTGTTTTGTTAGGTGATATTGTTTTTTAATCGGTTTAAATGCAGGTATTGTTGGTTAATTCGGAAGAAAGTTTTATTGTTTGGCTTATGATTAATCGATAGCTTTATTTTGTTTTGTGAATTGCTGTTAGTTTCGGTTCAGCTGGAGAAGGATTCTTCTTGATTTATGTGTTGCTTGTTTAACCATTGTTTGATAAGCGAAGGGGTGGATTGCTGTTGTTTTATTTGTCATTATTTTATATTTGAAATATAATTTTTTGAGTATAATATTATTTTGGCTATCTTATAATCCTAATTCCTGAAACACTTGACTCATGAAAAAACTTTTTAGAGTACTTGTCTATTTGGTCGTTCTTGTTGTTTTGGTGGTCGGTGCCGCGCTGGCTTATATTAGTTTTGCATTGCCCAATGTAGGGGAGGCTGAAGAAATTGTTGTGGAAGGCAGCTCTGAGCAAATTGCCCGGGGACGGTACCTGGCCAATCACGTGATGCTGTGTATGGACTGTCATGCGGAAAGGGACTATTCCCTGTTTGCAGCCCCACCGAGGCCCGGCACGCATGGGGCAGGAGGTGATCGGTTTGATCGCTCCATGGGACTTCCAGGGGTTTTTGTCTCTCCTAATATCACTCCCGTTGGGGTTTCGGATTGGACGGATGGGGAACTTTTTAGGTTGATTACCACAGGGGTAAGGAAGGACGGTGAACCTATATTTCCGATTATGCCCTATCAGAATTATGGTAAATTGGATCCGGAAGATATCAGGTCTGTCATTGCATATATAAGGACATTGGAGCCAAAGCAAAGCGATATTCCCAAAAGGGAAATTGATTTTCCGATGAATTTCATTCTTCGAACCATTCCACAAAAGGCAGACTTAAAGCCAATGCCCCCTAAAAGTGATGTAATCAAGTATGGGGAATATTTGGTGACTGCGGGCGCTTGCGGTGAGTGTCACACCAAATTTGAAAAAGGAGCTTTTGTAGGTCCTTATTTGGCCGGAGGTCGAGAGTTTTTGTTCCCAGATGGTACTGTTTTAAGGAGCCCAAACCTTACTCCGGACGAGACCGGTATTAAAGCGAAAAGTAAAAGTGGCTTTGTAGAGCAATTTAAAAGTTATGACCCGGCTACTTATGAGCCTGCCAGTGTTGCACCGGGGGAATTCCAGACGATCATGCCTTGGATGATGTATGCGGGTATGGATACCACGGATTTGGAAGCTATCTATGAATACTTGATGTCCCTGGAGCCGGTAGGGAATAAAGTGGAAAAAGTAACCTTTGCAGAAAGGTAGGTTAAATCGATTGAGAAAGTTGGATTAATCACCAAATAGGTAGAAGAGTGGTGAGCTTTTGGGCATCACCACTCTTTGTTAGGTTCACTTTTTGTGTTTTTTGCTGACAATAAAACTTATAGAGCCTTATTCGGTAGGATTTAATTCCTTGTCAAGCCAAAGCTTTTTATTTTCCTGTATGTCCACTTTTACTTTTTTGCCATTATAAAGGACTTCTTGCTCTCGAGAGCTTTTGCTGAACAGGCCCAGTTTGGCTAATTTTCCTTCTTCCCAAATTATGTCCACTTCAATATTGCCCCTGGCCACCAAACCATTCACTTCTCCTGATTTCCAACTTTCAGGAAGTGTAGGTAAAATTCTGATAAAACCTTCATGGGACTGTAACAGTAATTCGGCCACACCCGCGGTGAATCCGAAGTTTCCATCGATCTGGAAAGGGGGGTGTTCGTTGAATAGGTTGTCCGCAGTGGATATTTGAAGCAGTTTATAGAGGTTGTCTTCGGCCGATACAGGGTCGAGAAGCCTGGCGTTAAAATTAATCATCCAGGCCCGGCTCCAGCCTGTTCCTGCTCCTCCATGCTGGAGACGGTAATCAATGGTTTTTTGCGCACCGGAAAAGGCTTCAGGCTTGGCTTCTGTGATATCGTCTCCCGGGTGGAGGGCATAGAGGTGGGACATGTGTCTGTGCCCTTTTTCGGGTTCTTCATAAGGTTCGTTCCATTCCAGGATCCTGCCGTCCTTTCCAATGGCAATTCCCGGATACAGGCTGGCCAATTTATCTTCCACCTCCTTGGTGAAGTCATCTTCAGTGCCAAGGATTTTTGCTGCGGAAAGCGTGTTTTGGAATACATCAGCAATGATCTGATGTCCCATGGCAGCACCGTAGGACACCGCTGCGGATTTTCCATCTGCTGCAGTGTAGGAGTTTTCGGGGGATGTTTCCGGGTAAGAGACCCAGAGGCCTGTTTTGTCATCTTTTTCCAGCCAGTCCAGATAAAAGAGGGCAAACTCTTTTAAGGCGGGATAGGCCCTTTCTTTCAGGAAGGCAGTGTCTTGGGTAAATTGGTAATGTTCCCAATAGTGGCTGGAAATCCATCCCCCACCATGTATCCATGCTCCCCAATAGGCCCGGTTGGCCCTCATCCAGGGTGCGGCCCATAAATCTGTTGCGTGATGTATGACGGTGCCTCTAGTAATGCCGTATTGCTCTTTGGCGGTTATCTTTCCTCTTTCAATGAGTCTGTCTACTAGGTCAAACAGGGGAAGATGCATGTCGGATAAATTGGTCGGTCCGGCAGGCCAATAATTCATTTGCAGGTTGATGTTAAGGTGATAATCCGCGTTCCATGGGGCTTTGATATGCTGGTTCCAAAGCCCTTGCAGGTTTGCCGGATTGGTTCCGGGTCTGGAAGAAGAGATCAAAAGATACCTGCCGTACTGAAAGAGGGTGGCAGCCAGGTCGGCATCCTTGTTGCCGTCTTTAACCCGAGCCAATCTTTCGTCTGTAGGGATGCTGTCAAGGTCCTGTCCTCCTAAATCGAGAGCAACCTTTGAGTAATATTGGTTGAAATCAGCAGTGTGCGCTTTTAAGAGCTGGTCGAAGCTTTTGTCTTCTAATTTGCCCAGGTCATTTTCATTGGCGGCAATGAAGTCTTTATGGTAAAAAGAAGTATTGCAGACAATGAAGATGGTGGCTTCCTTGACCCCTTGCAGGTCAAGCTTTCCGCCAGAGGAGCTGACATTGCCTGAAGTGGTTTTTACCTTAAGTCTGGTCTGGAATTGTACACCATGCTCCAAGGGGGTAGGATGGTCTTCCAAAACACCTCCATATTGGGTCACTTCTCCATCCATGACCAATTCGGTGTCTGAAGGGGAGGAAACCTTTACAGTGGGATGGCCATTGTCTTCTGGGCGGTCAAGTTTAAGTTGGAAATTCATTCCTGACTCAGCAGTGGTGCTCAAATGGACTACCAAGACATTGTCCGCTGCAGATGAAAATACTTTTTCAGTGTATTCCGCACCATTGGATTGATAGTTTACCGAAACAAGAGCATCGTCAAAGCTGAGCGCCCTTCGGTAGTTTTTCACTTCTTTCTTTCCTTCAAAATTGATGTACAGGTCTCCCATGGTCTGATGTGAGCGTACGATGCCGTGGTAGGAGAATTTGTCCACGATCATTTGGTCAGCTTCATGGACCTTGCCGTTTTTTACCAGTTCCCGCAAGGTCTTGAGGTCCTCCGGGCTGCCCTTGCTGTCTCCCCATTCCGGTCCTCCTGGCCACATGGAATCTTCATTGAGCTGGATTCTTTCGGTGTCGGTACCACCAAACACCATTGCGCCCAGTCTGCCGTTGCCAACAGGCAAGGCCTCTTCCCACTTTACTGCAGGTTGTTTGTACCAGATCTCGGTCGGAGGGTTGGTGTTTTTGGGAGTAGAGCAGCCAATCACGGCCAAGCAAAGAATCGTGCTTAGACTAAATAGTAACGCTTTCATAAGGTTTTGATCATTAATTGTTTTTCGTTTTGATATACAGTAAAAAATAATTTTTCTTAGGTAGACTTTGGATCAAGTAAAATTAGCCAAAATAGGAGGTAGGAGTGGAAGGAAAATAAGGAGTACTTTTGCATATAGTGATATTTTGTTTGCTAAAGATGTTGGTTTTGCCTGAAGTGGAGAAAGGGAACAAGGAGAGGACGTTGCTCAAATATTTGCCGATCTCTCCACGAATTAGGTGTAGCTTTCATCTAATTCAATTAATTTAGCGGATAAAACTAATCCATAAATGTCCGTGTATAAATCCCTCTTAAAACCTTTTCTGTTTAAAAAAGGAGCTGAAGACGCCCACCATTTTACCTTTTCATTGACCAAAACCACTTTTAATCTGCCTATTATAAAAGGAATGATAAAGGGCATGTACGGTTTTGAGCATCCTTCGTTAGAGAGGGAAGTGTTTGGGCTGAAATTTAAAAACCCTGTAGGGCTTGCGGCAGGTTTTGATAAGGATGCCAAGTTGATCGACGAAATGGCCATGCTGGGTTTTGGATTTATTGAAATAGGGACATTGACCCCCAAACCCCAAGAAGGGAATCCCCAGCCAAGATTATTCCGTTTGCCTGAAGACGAATCGCTTGTAAATCGAATGGGCTTTAATAATGGCGGGGTAGATGAAGCGGTCAAGCGCTTGAAAAAAAGGAAGTCAGGGGTGCTGATCGGAGGGAATATAGGCAAAAATAAAGTGACCCCTAATGAGAAGGCAGAGGAAGATTATCTCTACTGTTTGGATGCGCTGCATGCTTATGTGGATTATTTTGTGGTCAACGTAAGCTCTCCCAATACCCCCAACCTCAGGGATCTACAGGAGAAAGAGCCTTTAAAGAAGCTGTTGACGACCATCAAAGCCAGAAATGACCAAAAGCCGCACCCGAAACCTGTTTTGCTAAAGATAGCCCCGGACCTGACAAACGGGCAACTGGATGATATTATCGAGATTGTGCAGGAAACAAAAATCGATGGGATCATTGCTACCAATACGACCATTGACCGCTCCAAACTGACAACTGATGCCAAGCAGGTGGAGGCAATCGGAGCGGGAGGAGTAAGTGGGAAAGTGCTGGGCAAAAGAAGTACGGAAGTTATCCGGTACTTGGCCGAGAAATCAAACCGGTCGTTTCCAATAATAGGAGTTGGTGGGATCTTTAGTGCAGAGGATGCAATCGAGAAGTTGGAAGCGGGGGCATCCCTTGTACAGGTTTATTCTGGAATGATTTATGAAGGCCCCGGTTTGATGAAGGCAATCAAGAAAGGCCTCAAGACGTATTACAAGCGTTGATATTTTACTAATTAGACGAATAAGATTAACTTACTCACTGACATCAGGGACATATTGAAGAATTATGGCTTCCAATACATATAAATCAAATACATTTAGACAAAAGGAGAAAGCCAAAAAGAAAAAGCGCTCTTTCAACTTTTCCTTCAATGCACTAAAGGACAAAAAAATCGGGTTGTCATTTGGGATCCTCTTTATGATGGCCGGTTTGTTCCTCTTTTTTGCGTTTTTAGGTTACCTGTTTACCGGGCCGGCTGACCAAAGTGTGGTAGTCGGTGGCGGGGCTGAAGTCCCCTTGAGAGAAGAGGCTGCAGAGGCAAGGAACTGGCTGGGCTTTACAGGAGCTTATGTTTCACATTGGCTGATCTTTAGATGGTTTGGCCTAGCAGCCTTTCTACTTCCTCCTTTGTTGTTTTTGCTGGGCTTCAAATGGGTATTTAAAAAATCTCTGATTCCCTTGACCCAATACAGTGCTTTTGGGCTTTTCTTTACTTTCTGGCTGGGCCTGCTGTTGGGCTATGTGGTCCATATTTTGGATGGCTTTAATTATTTACAGTTTTTGAGTGGTGGCTTTGGATATGAAATGGCGGTGCTTGCCGATGAGTTTTTAGGCTGGGGTACCTTCATCCTTATCTTCGGTTCCTTGCTCATTTTTGTGGTGTTCTTTTTTAACATCACCCAAATTGACTGGCTTCAAAGTGAGCCCAAGGCCTTGGAGGAAGAGGAGACCGCTGAAGAGGATGAGCCGGTGAAGAGGGAAAAGAGCTCTCCCAAATATACCGAGCAGGTAGATGAGGAGCAGGAGGAAGAATTCGAGAATGAAGAAGTATTGGTCGAGGAGGAGGAATTAGAAGACGACGGTCAGAGCTGGACCATAAAAACAGAGAAGCCAGCCAAGAAATCTGCTGCTGAGCCTGCTTTTAATATCGAAGAGCTTCCTGTCGCAGAAAAGGAAAAGGTTGCGCAAAATGAACCTGAAGAAAGAAGATTCACCGTGGAGGCTTCGGCCGATGAGGAGAAGAAGGTGAGTGAAGTGGAAAACCTGGATCCTTACGATCCAACCCTTGATCTGGCGAGTTATCAGTATCCGGTCATTGATCTTTTGAACGAGTATGACCAGCAAAAGGTAACGGTTACCCGGCAGGAACTTGAGGAGAACAAAAATAAGATTGTAGAGACGCTGGTTAATTTTAAGATCGGTATCCAGGAAATCAAGGCTACCATCGGTCCTACAGTGACCTTGTATGAAATAGTCCCTGACCCGGGGGTGAAGATTTCCAAAATCAAGAACCTGGAAGATGATATCGCCCTGAGCCTGGCAGCTCTGGGAATCAGGATTATTGCGCCGATCCCGGGAAAAGGAACCATTGGTATAGAGGTGCCCAATAAGAACAGGGAGCTGGTAGCTGCCAAGTCCGTTCTGGGGACTGAAAAGTTCATGAAAAGCGACAAGGACCTTCCGGTGGCTTTGGGTAAGACCATTTCAAACGAAGTTTTTGTAGTCGATTTGGCAAAGATGCCGCACTTGCTTATGGCGGGTGCCACCGGTCAGGGTAAGTCGGTAGGCTTGAACGTGATATTGGCTTCCTTGGTATACAAAAAACATCCGTCGCAGCTGAAGTTTGTTCTGGTCGATCCGAAAAAGGTGGAACTGACCCTGTTCAATAAGATTGAAAGGCACTTTTTGGCCAAATTGCCCAATGCCGAGGATGCGATCATTACCGATACCAAGAAAGTGATCTATACGCTGAACTCCCTATGTATCGAAATGGATAACCGCTATGACCTGCTCAAAGACGCCGGTTGCAGAAATCTAAAAGAATACAATGCGAAGTTTGTTGCCAGAAAACTTAACCCGGACAAAGGGCATCGTTTTATGCCCTATATCGTTTTGGTGATAGATGAACTTGCCGATTTGATGATGACCGCGGGTAAGGAGATTGAAGGGCCTATCGCAAGGTTGGCTCAGTTGGCGCGGGCTATTGGAATCCATTTGGTGGTAGCCACGCAGCGTCCATCGGTGAATGTGATTACCGGTATTATTAAGGCAAACTTCCCCGCAAGGTTATCCTTTAGGGTGACTTCCAAGGTGGACAGTAGGACGATTTTGGATGCAGGAGGTGCTGAGCAGCTTATTGGTATGGGGGATATGTTGCTTTCGCAGGGGTCTGACGTGATCCGGCTTCAGTGTGCCTTCTTGGATACCCCCGAAGTAGAAAGGGTGTGTGAATGGATCGGCGAGCAGCGGGGCTATAGCGATGCCTATTTGTTGCCAGAATTTGAGGGAGAAGACGGAGACAGCAGCGTGGGAGATGTGGATCTTTCTGATAGGGATCCATTATTTGAAGATGCTGCCCGGCTGATAGTCATTCACCAGCAGGGAAGTACATCTCTGATTCAGCGGAAATTAAAGTTAGGATATAACCGGGCCGGTAGGATTATTGATCAGCTTGAAGCAGCGGGTGTC
This sequence comes from Echinicola sediminis, assembly GCF_054777495.1. Classification (NCBI taxonomy): domain Bacteria; kingdom Pseudomonadati; phylum Bacteroidota; class Cytophagia; order Cytophagales; family Cyclobacteriaceae; genus Echinicola; species Echinicola sediminis. Next base: position 24,482 of record NZ_BAAHAP010000015.1, read on the forward strand.
GTGGGACCATTTGAGGGAAGTAAAGCGAGGGAAGTATTGGTGCAGGACGAAGTCAGTTTGGAACAGTTATTGAGTAGCATCTAATAGCTGAAAAGTCAAAACAGAAGTAATGTCATGCTGAAAAAAATTATCCTATTTTATTTAATTATCATTGGCCTTTATACAGAAGCACAAGCACAAAAAGATCCCAGGGCAAAGCAGGTCTTGGATGAAGTGAGTGAAAGGTACAGGTCCCTAAAGGGGTTGAAAGCTACTTTTGATTACCATTATTACAACGATCTTGATGGAGCCAGCCAGACCAGTAGCGGTGAAATCGCCGTGAAGGGAAGGCAGTATAAGCTGGTGTTGCCCGATCAGGAGATCTATAATAACGGAGAGACCGTTTGGACTTTCATTAAATCAGGAGGGTACAATGAAGTCACGATCAACACCGCAAGCGATGATGAGGAAGAGCTGACCCCCTCCAGCATTTATAACCTTTATAAGAAAGGCTATAATTATGCTTTTGCAGGAGAGTCGACCAAGAGCGGTTTGCCGGTACAGGAGATCATTCTGACTGCGGAAAATTCCAAAGCCCAGTTTCAGAAAATCAGGCTTTTTGTAAACAAAAGGAATAGTGATCTATTGGCCTGGGAAGTGTCGGATAGTGACGGAGGTACATTCAAATATGAATTTAGGAAGGTGGATACCGATGTGGTACTTGAAGGACCATTTTTCACCTTTGATCCCAAAAAGCACCCTGGAGTAGAAGTGATAGATTTGAGGTGAATTTCACTTGGAGCGACCTTTTAACCATACACCGCTATTGGTATGGCTACGTACCCACATGAAATAGAATTGGACTACCTACACAAGAAACTTAATTTTGAAAAACAGCAGATATCTGCTGTTTTTTCGTTTTGTACCGGGCCATTTTTTTATTTTTGCCGAAACAATCAGAGAAATGGACAAAAAGACTCTTTTTAATAATATCCAAAATAAATCATCCTTCCTATGTGTAGGGCTCGACACGGACTTGGCGAAAATTCCTGCTCACTTGTTAAAAGAGGAAGATCCTATTTATGAATTCAACAAGCGGATCATTGACCAAACAGCTGATTTTGCGGTAGCTTACAAGCCAAATATTGCGTTTTATGAGGCAATGGGCCCTAAGGGCTGGGAAAGTTTACAAAAGACGTTGGAGTACATTCCGGAAGACATTTTTACAATTGCGGATGCTAAAAGGGGAGATATTGGAAATACCTCAAAACTGTATGCCAGGGCATTTTTCGAGCAAATGAGTTTTGACTCTATCACCGTCGCTCCATATATGGGTAAAGACAGTGTGAGCCCCTTTTTGGAGTTTGATGGGAAGTGGGTGATCCTATTGGCGCTGACTTCCAATGAAGGAAGCAAGGATTTTCAGGTTTTGGAAACCGAAGGTGCCAAACCTCTTTTTCAGCAGGTGCTAGAGAAAAGTCAGCAATGGGGCTCCGACGAAAATCTGATGTACGTAGTGGGCGCTACCCGTGGAGAAAAGATTGCCGAAGTCAGGAAATATGCTCCTGATCATTTCTTTTTGGTTCCTGGGGTGGGAGCCCAAGGGGGAAGCCTTGAGGAAGTTGCCAAGTATGGAATGAATAAAAGTTGTGGGCTGCTGGTCAATTCCTCAAGAGGGGTCATTTATGCTTCAAATGGAGAAGACTTTGCTGAAAAGGCCAGAAAAGAAGCTGAAAAACTCCAACAGGAGATGACTACTCTTCTTGACCGGTATTGTTAAGAGGTCAAGATTTTCAATAATATAAAGTAGCAGTAGTAACCTTTATAAGAGGGGCAAAGGACAGATTGCCCCTTTATTGCTTCTGGTTTAAAATATGCAGCCGACCTAAATAACCTTGTTATGGGTTATTTATCAGCCAACACAACAACCATTATAACCATAACTAATTTCCTGATCTGTTTTGGTGTCTTAAAAACAGAAGTATTTTTTGTTTCAGATTAATTGCCGTAAATTAAAGAAGGTGTTGGCTTTGAGGAGGTTGTTTTTTAAACTTAACTTTTTTGTAAAATGAATTTTCAGGAAAACTTTATCCATGCGGTATGGAAATACCAATATTTTGAAAAGCGGGGCCTTTCAACGGTTTCAGGGATTTCATTGGACATCAAAAAAATAGGTTTTCATAATTTTCATGAAGGGCCTGATTTCATCGAATCCCAAGTGGTGATCGGTAAAATGGACTTTCACGGAAATGTGGAACTTCATCTAAGATCATCTGATTGGAAAGCCCATGGCCATGATGGTGACGGTAAGTATGAGTCGGTGATTTTGCACGTGGTTTGGGAACACGATGCAGAGGTAACAAGGAGTGACGGAACGGTCATTCCCACCTTGGAGCTAAAAGGAAAGGTGTACTTGGATGTACTTAGAAATTATCAGCGATTGATTGCCGCGGATAAAGGGCTGCTTTGCAGTGATTTTCTACCTGAAGTAAGAGGGATCATCAAGTTTTCTATGCTAGAAAAGGCCTTAGTGGAGAGGCTTCACGAAAAATCCAGTTTGATTCAGAAAGAAATAGAAAATACGGCAGGAGATTGGGAGGAGGTGGCTTACAGGTGGCTGTTTTACAGTTTTGGTTTTAAGGTGAATAGCAAGCCAATGTTAAAACTCGCCAGATCATTGCCCTACAGGCTGCTGAAGAAACATGAAGGACAGCCTTTGGTGCAAGAAGCCCTGATGTTGGGGCAGGCGGGGTTTCCCGACCAGGAGATGCCGGATGATTATACCAGGTTTGTGAAAAAAGAATATGATTTTTATCGGAAGAAATACCTGCTGGAAAACCCGGTTTTTGACACCGAATGGAAATTTATGCGGGTAAGACCCAGCAATTATCCTTCCGTGAGGATTGCCCAGCTGGCTGCTGTATTGGCGAATAGTCCGCATTTGTTCAGTATGTTGATCCATGAGATAAATACTGTGGAGGATCTGTTGGCTGTTTTTCAGGTCAGTCCCAACAGTTATTGGCAGCACCATTATCAGTTGAGTAGAAAGAGTCAAAAGCCCCAAAACAGGGTTTTGAGTAAACAAATCGTCAGCTTATTGGGGATCAACTTCATAGTGCCTTTATGGTATGCTTTTGGGAAATATACGGACGACCTTGTTTGGCGGGAGAAATGTTTTGATTTTTTGCAGGGTATTTCTGCGGAAGAAAACAGCATTATTTCTTTGTATCATGAAGAAGGCTGGAAGCCTGAAAATGCATTTGATTCCCAAGGGATGATCGGTTTACATCATACCTACTGTAGCCAGAAAAAATGCCTGGACTGTAAAATAGGGCAAAACCTGCTCAGGCCAAGGGTTTAGCGTTTTTTGGTTGGATGGGGATTTTGCCGTAATTTTGCCAGCTGTAACCAAAAAAGATAATGGAGAAACCGGTAATCATATTAGGGGCAAAAGGTATTGCTCATCCCGCCTTGGAGATATTTAACAGCAATGATGTGGTGGTGTATGGCTTTTTGGAGGAGGATGAGAAGTTACATGGGACGGAAATCAATACAGTACCTGTATTGGGAAATCCCGAGGATGACGGTTACTTAAAGCTGATAGGAAAGAAGTGTGAGGCTTTTGTGGCAGTGGACGATAATAAGTACCGGCAATTTTTAGTGAAGCTCTTGAATGAAAGAAGGAAAGTTCAGCCGGTCAATGCGGTGCATCAGACGGCCTATATTTCCACAGATGCTGCCATAGGGCACGGTAACTTCATCAATGCCCGTGTCAATATAGGTGCAGGAACTACAGTGGGTAATCATTGTATCTTCCATTCAGGTGCACTGGTAGATCATGGAGCTACTTTGGGGGATTTTGTGCAAGTGGGGGCAGGAGCAGTGATCAACTCCGGTGTGAGCATCGGCAAAGGTGCCTTCATCGGCTCAGGCGTGACCTTGGTTTCCGGGGTGAAAGTAGGGGAGAATGCCCGCATAGGAGCAGGCTCGGTGGTGATTGCGGATGTGGAGGAGGAAAGTACTGTTTTCGGTAACCCAGCAGCTCCGGTTAAATAGGAAATTAATTATATTTCATAATCATTAAAACCAGAACACCCTGCTGGAAACAGGGCTTTAGTTATGGAAAAATTAGATTACAGCGTTTTACTTTATTACTGCTACGCAAAGATCGAGGATCCTGAAGCGTACAGGGAAGAACATCATTTGTTCTGCATTGAGAACAATATCCGAGGGAGGATCATCATTTCCTCTGAAGGGCTGAACGGAACTGTCTCTGGCTTGAAAGAAGACTGTGAGAAGTACATGGAATATGTCAAATCCGATCCGCGATTTGCCAAGACGGACTTTAAGGTGGATGAGTTTGACCGGCATGCATTTGCTAAAATCCATGTAAGGGTGAAACCCGAGATCGTTCATTCCAGTCTCAGCCATATTGATCCTAACAAACGGACAGGCAAGCATTTGGAGCCAAACGAATTCAAAGCCCTTAAAGATGCCGAGGATGTGGTGATCTTGGATGTCAGGTCCAATTATGAGCATGAGTTAGGACATTTTAAGAACGCGCTTAGGCTGGATATTGAAAACTTCAGGGACTTCCCAGAAAAAGTAAAGGAGCTGGAGCATCTGAAGAACAAAAAAGTACTGACCTATTGTACTGGAGGGATCAAATGTGAGAAGGCCTCCGCCTACCTTTTGGAGCAAGGCTTTGAAGACGTTTACCAGCTTCATGGCGGAATTATCAAATATGGCATGGAGGCCGGAGGAGAAGATTTTGAGGGCAAATGTTATGTGTTTGATAATCGCGTGGCCGTTGATGTAAACAAAGTCAATCCAAAGGTGATCTCTGTGTGCCATTGTTGTGGCAAGCATTCGGACAGGATGGTGAACTGTGCCAATCCAGAATGTAATATTCATGTGCCGATATGTGAAGACTGCGGGAGGGAATACGAAGGAGCTTGTTCTGCGGAATGCAAGGAACATCCGGAAAAGCGTCCTTACGATGGAACAGGCTATTATCAAAAAAACACCAACGGTTATAATCCCTACAAAGGTTTTTACAGAAAGCAGGACCATAAAGAAACAAACTCCATTGTTAATGAATAAAACCATACCAGCATCGGAACTTATCATTAACCCTGATGGAAGTATCTATCACTTAAACTTGAAGCCAGAATTTCTGGCTTCAAGTGTTATTACGGTAGGTGATCCAGAAAGGGTGGCCAAAATATCGCGGTACTTTGATGAAATTGAGGTGAAGGTGGCCAAAAGGGAATTTGTTACCCACACGGGGATTTACAGAGGCAAGAGACTATCGGTGATGAGTACCGGGATGGGGACCGACAATATCGAGATTTTTATGACGGAGTTGGATGCATTGGTCAACATCGATCTGAAAACACGTAAGGTCAAAGATAAGTTGACCAGCCTGGATATTGTACGGGTGGGGACTTCAGGAAGTATGCAAGAAGACATTCCTGCTGGAGCCTTGGTCGCTTCTGCTTACGGTGTGGGTTTGGATACGTTGATGCAGTATTACCAGGCAAGCTGTTCCGGTAAGGAGGAGGAAATTGGCAAGGCGGTACAGTTAGCTTTGGGGCTGGGCTTTACACCGTATTGTTTTGAAGGTGACAGGGCACTTTTGGATAAATTATGCCAAGGAGAAATGATCAAAGGGAACACGGTCACCTGCCCCGGATTCTTTGGTCCCCAAGGAAGAGAAGTAAGGCTCAAGCCCAGTATTCCCGATATTATGGAGCGTTTGGCAAAGGTAAATGTAGATGGGTTCAGGCTGACCAATTTTGAAATGGAAACGGCAGGATATTATGCCATGGGAAGAATGCTGGGCCATAGGGTGCTGAGCCTAAACGCGATCGTAGCCAATAGGGTAAGTCAAGAGTTTGTCAAAGATGCTGATGAGGTGGTGGAGCGATTGATCGTGCACACCCTCGAAAATATTTGATTTTGAGTTGGGTTGGTTTTTTTTTGTGTTGGTACACAGGTATTTGTGATGAATGGTGAAACATACCAGTAAAATATTAAGTTAAACTTTTAATAGTGGTTGTTCACGGTGCTCCTCGGGACGTTGGCTTATTCCCTCAGGTGGTATTTTGTAAAGCTTGGTAGTTTCTATCCCCGACAAACCTTTCCTATGAAAAGCCTTTACCGAAGTGCCTTGTTATTAGGAGCTTTTTTTTCTTACTTTTCTTTGTTAGCTCAGACAACTACCCTCAAGGGAAGGGTAGTAGATCAAAGTGATGGTGAATCATTGGAATTTGCCAATGTGGCCCTTTTAAGATCCGCTGATTCAACGGTCGTAACGGGAGGAATGACTGATTTGAAAGGGCAGTTTGAATTTGATGCATCCCAGGGTGATTATCTTTTTCGTGTGGGATTCATTGGTTATACGAGTTACTTCGAGCAGGTTTCCTTAGGCCAGAAAAACACCTATAATTTTGGACTGATCAAACTGGTCTCGGATACGGAGGATTTAGACGAGGTGTTGGTGGAGGGAGTTACTTCCATGTTTGAGTCTGATATCGATAAGCGCCGCTATAATGTGGAGAATAGCATTGTCGCGGAAGGAGCCACCGCCTCCGAACTTTTGGCCACCCTACCATCCATTCAAGTGGATGAAGAAGGGAGCATTACCATGCGTGGAAGCGGAAATGTGCTTATTTATATCAATGGGCGCCCTTCCAACCTTTCGGGAGAAAATACAGAAGCCATCCTTTCGCAATTTCCTGCCAATAGCATCAAGGAAGTGGAGTTGATTACCAATCCCTCTTCCCGTTACGATGCAGCAGGGGTAGGCGGAATCATCAATATCATCTTGAAGAAGAACGAGAGAAGGGGCTTTAACGGGCAGGTGAATGCTTCTATTGGTACAAGGGATAAATATGCTGGGGGGCTGGTATTAAATTATGGAACTGAGAAATTTAATTTTTTCGGTTCCTACAATTATCAGAACAGAAAACGGTTCAGGAAAAGTGAAGGAGAAAGGTTCAGTTTTTTGGACGGTGCCTCTCCGCTGTTGGACCAGGATTCTTATAATGAGGAAGTGGAGGTTTCTCACCTCATCCGTGGAGGACTGGATTATACCCTGTCGGAAGGAAGCGTGCTGGGGTTTTATGTCCAAGGCAACATGAACGAGGAAGTAGAGGAGGAAACGCTTAACCAGCGAAGTATCAATAGTCAGGGAGGTTTGGATAGCTTATATGTCCGAAATGCGGACGAAGATGAAGACGGACATAATTTTGAAACAGGCTTGACTTTTTCCTGGGAGATCGATTCTACCGGACATAAATTGTATAGCAGTTTGTCTTATGCCAATGATGGCCGTACTCAGGTGGATACTTACGAGCAACTGTTTTATGATGAGACCATGCAGGAGGTCCCTGAAAAGAGGCTGGTCCAGCTTAATGATCGACCGAGAAGCAGTGAGCTTTATATTTTTCAGGTAGATTATGAGAAACCTTTTGGGAAAAATTCAAAACTGGAAGCCGGGCTGAAGGGAACCTTCGGGACGTGGGAGAGGAGCCAAGAGTTTTTTAACGGAGATCAGTTATCTGATTTTGAACTGGTGAGAAATGATACCATCAGCGATCAGTTCGATTTTTCTGAGGACGTCTATGCAGCCTATCTGATTTATAGAAACAAGCTGGGGAAACTGGGGTATCAATTGGGCCTGAGGGGGGAGGCTACACGTACGCTCGGCGTTCAGGCAAGGAAAGACCTGGAGGTGGAAAACAACTATTTCAATCTCTTTCCAAGCGTTTATTTCAGCTATACTCTTCAAGAGGAAGAGGAGCTGACCGCTAACTACAGTAAGAGGATTTCCAGACCAGGAATTTGGCATTTGGCACCTTTGTATTATGTGTCTGATCTACTGAATGTGAGAACGGGCAATCCCTATCTTAATCCGGAATTCACAGACAGTTATGAACTTGGGTATATGAAAGGCTGGGAAAAGTGGTTGCTGAATGCGACGGTTTACCACAGGTATTCCACTGATATTATCAGCAGGATTACCAGGATCAACGATGATAATGTGACGGTCCAAACGCGTGAAAATATCAATACCCGGAGCAGTTCTGGTCTGGAGTTAATTAACCAATTTCAGTTTACCGATTGGATGGATGTAACCTTGACGGGGAATTTGTTTTATAGCGTGGTCAAAGGGGATAATCTGCAAGAAGGCTTTGATAATTCCAATCTCAGTTGGACGGTAAGCCTGCTGTCCAATATGGCTGTACCAAGGGTACTTAATGTGCAGGTGCAGGGGAATTACAGAGGGCCGATCGTCTTGCCTCAAGGAGAAATCAAGCCGTTTTGGGGGATAAATGTGGGACTGAGAAAGGATGTTATCAAGAAGAAAGGGACTATAAGTTTAAATCTCAGCGATGTGTTTGATGTTCGTGAATTTATTATCCACACCGAGGATCCGCGTTTTTTACAAGATCGACGGTTTAAATGGGAAACCAGGATCCTAACCTTATCATTGACCTATCGTTTTGGCGGATTCAAGGAAAAGAAAAATGGAAGAGACCGTGGAGCAGGAGGAGGTGATGAAGATGGGGATTTTTAACCGGCTTCTTTGGCCATTGCTTTTGAAACAATGAATTCAGCATCTTTTTGTGCTCCATATATTAAATGAGAACTTCTGGTTCTTTGGTAAGGTATGCCCAGAAAAAATAAGCCCTTTACAGCGGATATTCCCTGCTGGGCACGAAGCTGCTCTTGGTTATTCTCAAAACCGTCAATTTGGATGAAGCCAAAGTCAGGTTGATAGCCAGTGGCAAAGAGTATGAAGTCAAAGCTCATGGTTTTGCCATCATCAAAGGTCACTTGATAGCCGTTGGATGTGGTTACCTGCGGGTGCCTTTTAGCTTTTTTGATTTTGCTTTTAAGGTTGTTATAAAGGTAGATGGGGCTGTTTTTACCGATATCCTTTTTGCTGACCGGTTTGTCCAGTTGGTTGAATTTTTGATTCCACCAAAGAATGTTTTTTCCAAAAAGATTCAAGGATTTATACCTTGGTTTTTGTTCCTGTGACCAATGGACTTCAAAGTAAGTGGTCAGCTCGGCAATAATCTGGGCTGCTGTATTTCCGGTTCCAACCACTAGGACTTTTTTGCCCTTAATGGAAATAGGGTTGCGGTAATGATGGCTGTGGATATGGGGTATGCTGAGAGTTTCGGCCCACGGGGGAATTACAGGGAGCTGACAAAAGCCATTGGCTATAATGATCTTTTGTGCGATTACCTCTTCAAAGGTGGATTTAATACGGAAGCTGTCCCCTTCTTTGATGATTTGGCTAACTTTATTCTTATTGTGGACCGGGAGCTCAAAATGGGTCGCATACCGGGAGAAATAGTCTGCAATCTGGTCTTTTGTAGGCCGGGTTTTTGGCGCCAGAGCTAAAGGAAGGTCCGGTAGACTACAATAGGCGGCAGGAGTGAAAAGCCTCAAGGATTCAAAGTGTCTTCTCCAGCCATCCCCTACCTCTGGGTATTGGTCCAGGATGATAAACTCTTTACCTGCCTTTTGGAGGTGTCTTCCTGCGGACAGTCCGCATTGTCCCGCTCCTATGATTACAAACTCTTTTTCTTTCATATTAGTCCATAATATCGTCGAGTTCACTTAATTCCAGCCATCGGAACTCCAGCTCCTCCAGCTGTTCCGTAATGGTCTGAATTGAAGTAGACCAGTCCAATAAGGTTTCATGGTCTTCAGTGCCCTTGTTGATCTTTTGGACCAGCGCACTTTTTTCTTCCTCCAACTGGTTTATTTGTTCTTGTACCTGTTTGAATTCTTGCTTTTGCTTAAACGAAGCCTTGTTGCTTTTCTTTTTGGGATCGGCGGATTTTGTGGTCTCTACTTCTGCTTTTTTCTCCTGTTTTATGGAAGTAGCCAGGCTTTCCTGCTCCTTTTCCCACTCCCTTAGGTCGGTATAGTTTCCTGGGAAATCTTTGATAGCACCCTCTCCCTGAAAAACGAAAAGATGCTCCACCAAGCGGTCCATGAAGTAACGGTCGTGGGACACAATGATCAGGCAGCCCGGGAAGGAGTCCAGAAATTCTTCCAAGGTATTCAAGGTCATGATGTCAAGGTCATTGGTGGGTTCGTCCAAAATGAGGAAATTTGGATTCTTGATCAGCACCATTAACAGCTGAAGTCTTCTCCGCTCACCTCCGCTAAGTTTTGCGATGGGGGTATGTTGCTGCTTGGGAGGAAAACCGAATTTATTGAGGAATTGGGAAGCGGTGATGGTATTACCTCCTGACAAGGTCACCACCTCGGCTATTTCTTTGACAATATCTATCAGGCGTTTTTCTTCATCAAAAGAACTTTCTTCTTGCCGGTAGTATCCGAATGCGGTGGTCTGTCCGATAGTGACTTCCCCCGAATCAGGCGGCAACATGCCGGTGATCAAGTTCAAAAATGTGGTTTTTCCGGCACCGTTAGGCCCTACAATACCGATTTTGTCGCCCTTTTTGAAAGTGTAGGAGAAGTCCTCCACAATGCGGAGCTCCTCATAGCTTTTGGAAAGCTTATCTATCTCAATGATTTTTCCGCCCAGTCGTTGTGAGGATATTTGCAGGTCGATTTCTCTTTCCTCTTTTTTCTGGAAAGCTTTTTCTTTGGTAGCCTCAAAGGCATCGATGCGGTATTTGGCTTTTGTTCCCCGGGCTTTTGGTTGCCTTCTTATCCAGTCCAGTTCTTTCTTGTAGAGGCTCTTGGCCTTTTCCTGTTCAGTGGCTTCTATTTCCCTTCGTTCTGCTTTTTTGTCCAGGAAGTAGCTGTAGTTTCCCGTGTACCTGAAAATCTTCCCTGCATCCAGCTCAAGGATTTCATTGGTGACTTTTTCGAGGAAATAGCGGTCGTGGGTGACCATAAAAAGCGCTAAGTTGGCTTTGGAAAGGTAGTCTTCCAGCCACTCGATGGTTTTCAGGTCCAAATGGTTGGTGGGCTCATCTAATAGGAGCAGGTCAGGTTTTTCCAAAATGGCTTTTGCCAAGGCTACCCGCTTTCTTTGACCGCCCGAAAGGCTGCCCACGGGCAGCGATGTATCGTGAAGGCCTAATTTTCCAAGTATTTCATTTACTTGGTATTCAAAGTCCCAGGCCTGAAGCGCATCCATTTTCTCCATGAGCTCATTGAGCTGTGCAGCATTTTCTTTTCCCTCTTGGGCATTGACCATGGCCTTTTGATAGGCCTCAATGGTTTGGAGGGTTTCATTGGAGGAGTCAGAAAAGATGGTTTGGTAAATACTTAGATGACCTTCGAAAACCGGGTTTTGGTGGACATAGGCGACTTTTACGTTTTGATTGATCGCTACATTCCCTTCATCAGGGACTTCTATGCCCATAATGATTTTCATCAGAGTGGATTTGCCCGCTCCGTTGATTCCTACCAAGGCTACTTTTTGCCCTTGGTCTATTCCGAATGATATGTTATTGAAAAGCGGCTTTTCTCCAAAAGCCTTGGAAAGGTTTTCTACTGAAAGGTAATTCATGCTCAAAATTACATAAAAAATATGCTTGTGACATTTCCTTGCTCTTTAAAAAGAGGGAGGAGTTGTGCCTTTTTTTTCAAAGCCTAAGAACGGCGGTTTAGTGGAAGAGGGTCCTGACGGCTTCGGTAAGTTCTTTAAGCCCCGCTTTGAAATGTTCTTTGGATTTTTCCAGCATGGGACTGATGGTTTCTTTTCTGGATTGGTATTTTTCTTCAAAATCCTTTCGGCGCTTGGAAAATTCCTTTTCCAAAGTAACCTTGTCCTTTTTTAGTTCCTCTACTTTTTTCTCCACCTCTACTTTTGCCTCTCCACCTAGTTCTGCTCCTTTTGTGATCAGCTCCTCGATTTTGTGACCGATTTCCTGAAGAAGATGCTCGACCTCTTCAAATGATGATTTCTGTTTTGTGGTCATGGTCAGGATGTTTTGATGAATGAATAGATAACATCAATATACAAAGCAGACCTGACTTTTTTGCTTGGGAGAATAAATATTTAGGGCGAAAATCCGGTTTATTGAAAATTAAGGTAAACGGTGATCGATTTTCTTCGAAGATCTTCAATGGCACCTGCAAATGCAGGATCGGAAGTGGTTTCTTCGTAAAGATTACTAAGTCCGTGTGAAAATCGGATTTCTGGGGAGAATTTGAAGAATTTAAAATAAAAGTCGAAGCCCATGCCCATTTCCAGGGCCACGTCCTGTCCTTTTATCACCAAAGGATCCGCATCGGCCTCGTCTTGGGATTTTGTTCGGAACATCGGGTTGGCTCCGGCTATGAAAAACATCCGGGTGTTGTTGAACCGTAAGGATTTATACTTGAAGATCAGTGGAAGCTCTATCATGGTGGCTTCTGTGGTCACGGTCTCCGTGGTGACGCTTGCTTCTGAATCAGGGCCGTCATTGGTGTTGAAATAATTGATATCTGTTTGGTACTCGTAAAAGCCAACTTTTGGGGTGGCCAAAAAATTAAACTGGTCATGCAGCCTTAAGGTCAGCAAAAAGCCCAAGGCAAAGCCAGGGGAATATACCGGGGTGATGCTTTGGATTTGACGAAGCTGGGTCTGGGACGGGTCCATGAAAGCATCACTGTACTTCATTCGGAGTGTGGATGTGTGGCCTGCCAGAAAAAAGCCGTAGCTCATGAACCTATTGTCCTGTCCTGAGAGGTTGATGGGCTTATTTTGACTTTGCGGTAAAGCCTTAAAAGACAATGACAGAAGAAAAAATAAAGCAAGGCTTATTTTTCTCCAATGTAAATTGAGCTTATTCCGAATGTCAGCGATTTGCATTTTGTATTCGTAAAACCAACTTTTTTTAATACTTCCAAGAAGTCTTTTCCATCAGGAAAAGCCTGGACCGATTCAGGTAAATAGGTGTAAGCTGATTGATCTTTCGATATCAATTTCCCTATCTGAGGTAAAATATACTTGAAATAGAAATTGTATCCTTGCTTTAATGGAAACTTTTTAGGTTTTGAAAATTCAAGAATGACGGTTTTTCCCCCTGGTTTGAGGACTCTGTGCATGTCCGCCAATCCTTTTTCCAGGTTTTCGAAGTTCCTTACCCCAAAAGAAACGATGACAGCATCGAATTTATTTTCTGGAAAAAGCAACTTTTCAGAATCACCCATCTGCAATTCTATCAGGTGATCGAGTTTTTTGTTTTTGATTTTCTTTTTTCCCTCAGACAGCATCCCTTCAGAAATGTCCACGCCGATGACTTTTTCGGGATTGAGGACCAGCGCTTCGATAGCGAAATCTCCGGTGCCGGTGGCGATGTCCAGGATGAGTTTAGGTTGGTCTTTTTGCAGCAGTTTGATGGCTTTTTTACGCCAGATGATGTCAATGCCCAAACTCAGCATGTGATTCAGCAAATCGTATCGCTTGCTGATGTTGTTAAACATTTTGGCAACTTGAGTTTTTTTGCCTTCTTGCTGGTCTTTGTAAGGTACTACTGACATTCGTTTCACTGTTTGGATGCGCAATATTACTAAGTAAACCCGAGCAATGGAAAAATGTTAAAGATTAATTGGTGTCAGGGTTTTACTGGGAAAGGCTTACCTTTGTAAAAAAGAGAGGAAAATGATAAAGAAGGCCACATTTTTGACCAGTAATTCTGATTTTAGAAAATGCCCATCAGCACACAAGCCGGAGTTTGCCTTTATCGGGCGGTCCAATGTGGGTAAAAGCTCCCTGATCAATATGCTGACCAACAATAAAAGCCTGGCCAAAATATCTGGTAAACCAGGGAAGACACAGCTGATCAATCATTTTGAAATCGATGAAAAGTGGTATATCGTGGATTTGCCAGGGTATGGTTTTGCACAGGTGAGTAAGATGATGAAAGCTGATTGGGAGAAGATGATCAAGGGCTATCTGACCCACCGTGAAAATCTGGAGGCCACCTTTGTATTGATTGACAGCCGGTTGGAGCCTCAGAAAAAAGACCTGGAATTTCTGCTTTGGTGCGGTCAGAATGCCGTTCCCATTGTATTGGTGTTTACCAAGGCGGATAAATTGTCCGTGAGTAAGGTGAAAGGGAATGTTCAGAAATTCCTAAAAGCCTCCAAAGGGATTTTTGAGGAAGCACCGCTGTATTTTGTGACTTCGTCCAATACAGCTGTAGGTCGAGAAGAACTGATCGGATTTATGGAAGAGCTGTCAGAAGAATTTTATGCTCAGCAATGATTTGTCTTGAGCTTTTATACTGAAACCCTATATTTGCAACCTGATCTAAAAGAAGTGATATGGAATTCAATGAAATTGCTACAGTAGCCGGCAAACCCGGATTATATAAAGTGCTCAAGCCAAGTAGAAGTGGTGTGATTTTGGAATCTATGGATGCCAAAAAAGGTAAATTGGTCGTTGGTGCCAACCACCGTGTGTCAATACTTAGCGAGATATCAATCTACACAATGACCGAGGAAGGCGCTACCCCTCTTCAGGAAGTGATGATCACTGTGGAGAAAGAATTTGAAGGCGATACCGGGCTGGCCAAAGGTGCGGACAACGATGAGTACATGGCTTTTATGAAGCACGTGCTTCCTGATTTTGATGAGAGCAGAGTTTATCCTTCGGATGTGAAAAAAATGATTTCTTGGTACAAGATCATTCGAGAGCATGCTCCGGAAGTTCTTCAGGAAAGTGCTGTGCAAGACAGTGAGGAGAGCAAAGACGAATAAGTGTAATATTAGTAGATATTCAAATTAAAAATAACGGCTACTTTTTGGAAGAAAATTTTGATCCAAAAAGTAGCCTTTTTTGTGATGAAATCAGATAGTATCTCCGAAAGTGCCCGGTTACTTCAAAAGGACTTTGAACTGTCAATTCCTGGTGAATTGAACAGCAAAGAGGAACTGATCAAACTTCTTGAGCCCATAATAAAACAGCTTCTCGATAGGGATCTGGAGAAGCTGCTTCATGTGTGTTACAGGATAGACCTCGGAGAGCATAAACTGAAAAATATTCTTCATACTTCCGCTCCTGAGCGAATGGCGTATGATCTCAGCGCGGCCTTAGTGGATCGTCAGATTCAGAAAATCGAAATCAGAAGAAAGTACCAATGATCCCAGTCCGGTGATGGGCTGCTAATGAACGGATGGGATGGTGGATCGAACGCCTTGAATAATTTTTAAGTTCAGCACTTCTCTTACCATGGGCATGGCCTAGTAAAAGGGGAATGAAGAACACCCAAGGCAAATGGTAAACCCTCGTTTTATCCGCCAAGGTACATAAACCCAATAACTTAGTAACTCAATAACCTAATAGACCATTAACCAATTCACAAATTACCTTAGAGGCAATTGCCATTCATTAAGCGTCCTCATTTGTGGACGATCGGACTTTCTTCTTCCTTTAGAAATTCTTCAGCCTCTGCAACCATCATTTTGGAACCTATGTAAAGAGGAGTTCTCTGGTGCAGGGCAGTTGGCTCGATGTCCAATATTCTCTCCTTACCGTTGGAAGCAGCGGCTCCGGCTTGCTCGGCTATAAATGCCAGGGAATTGGCCTCATAAAGTAGGCGCAGTTTTCCTTCAGGGGCCTTGGTAGTGCTGGGGTAGATGTAAAGCCCGCCTTTTAGCAGGTTGCGGTGAAAGTCAGCCACCAAGCTTCCGATGTATCGGGCACTGAAATTCCTGGATTTGCAGGATTCAATATAGTTTTTTACCCCATCGCTGACTTGGGAGTTGAGGCCTTCATTGATGCTGAAGATTTTTCCGTTCTCCGGGGCTTTCATGTTGGGGTGCGAAAGGAAAAATTCCCCTAGTGATTGTTCGTAGGTAAAGCCGTTGACCCCTTTTCCAGTAGTGTACACCAGCATGGTGGAGGAGCCGTAAAGAACATAGCCTGCAGCTACCTGCTTGTTGCCCGGCTGCATGATGTCCTCAGGCTGAATTGGGCTGCCTATGGGGGTAACCCTTCTGTAGATGGAAAAAATGGTGCCAATGGAAATGTTGACATCGATATTGGAAGAGCCGTCCAGCGGGTCCATGGCCACGACGTATTTACCGCTGCTGTTTTGAAGGTCGATTACTTCGTCATCTTCTTCGGAAACTACCGCGCATACTTCCCCGCCCTTGGTCAATGCCCTGGTAAATCGGATGTTGGCGATGACATCGAGTTTTTGTTGTTCCTCACCTTGGACATTGGTATTACCAAAGGCACCGCCTATATTTGATAATCCAGCTCGGTTGATCTCACGGTTCACGATCTTGGAGGCCAATGCAATATCCCTGAGGATCTGGGAAAGTTCCCCGGAGGCAAAAGGGAAGTCATCTTGTTTCATTTTGATAAAACGATCCAATGTGACGCCTACTGAATAGCCCAATGCCGAGTGATCAGGCTGGTATGGTTTTGTTTTCATATCTTTGAAAAGTACAATTGTAAATATAACCCACTGAAAAATACGATTAATATTTTTATGACAAAAGCAATTGTTTACAAATTTGGCGGGGCATCGGTGAAAGATGCCTTTGCAGTCAAAAACCTTCATACGATTCTTTTAAATCGATTGCATAACCCGATGGTCATAGTTGTGTCGGCAATGGGTAAAACGACCAATGCGCTGGAGGAAATTTTGAGGTTAAAAATTGAAAAGGAGCCGTATGATTCGAATTGTACTATTTTAAGAAAAAACCATTTAGCAATCTGCAATGAGCTTTTTTCCGAAGGAGATCTTGTTTTTTCAGCTGTTGAAAACCTTTTTCTGCAGCTGAAGAGGGATTTGTCACATCCATTGGGCAAAGAAAATTATGATCAGTATTATGACAAGATTGTCGGTTATGGGGAGTTGATCTCCAGTAAAATTATCCATGCCTATTTATGCAGCCAGAACATGTTCTGTCTCTGGCAGGATGCCAGAGAAATCATCGTAACAGATGAGAGTTTCCGGCAAGCCAAGGTGGATTGGGGGATGACCGAACGGATGTGCCAACGGCACCTGTTGACCAAAATGAAAAAGTTTCCGGTAATTACTCAAGGCTTTATAGGGAGCTCTTCCCAAGGAAAACCGACCACCTTGGGAAGAGAAGGTTCTGATTTTTCAGCAGCAATCATCGCGAAAAGTACCAAGGCAAAATCAGTGACTATATGGAAAGATGTTCCAGGGGTATTGAATGCCGATCCGAAGCGGTTTGGGGATACGGTGAAGTTTGACCGGATTGATTATCGGGAAGCCGCTGAAATGACCTATTATGGGGCTTCAGTTATCCACCCCAAGACCATTAGGCCGTTGGCCAATGCCGGTATTCCCCTTCATGTAAAGTCCTTTTTGCAGCCGGATGAAGTCGGTACCGTTATTAGTGATTTTCCTGATGAGAGGCCGGATGTGCCCAGTATTGTGGTAAAGGATCATCAGGTGTTGGTGACATTTGAAGTGACGGATTTTACTTTTATCAATGAGTCCCACATGCACCGGGTCTATGCTGAACTGGAGCGGCTAAAGCTTAGGGTAAATTTGCTTCAAACTTCTGCCATCACCATTTCCATCTGCATGGACAGGGAGCTGTTTAAGTTGGAGCAGCTGCTCGAAGAAATGAAGTCAATGTTTAAGGTTCGTTATAATGAAGGGCTGCAGCTGGTCACGGTGAAAAATTACAATGAAAGCATCAAAAGGGATTTTTTTGAGGCAGGTTTGATTTTGGTCGAACAGACTACAAGAAGCACTTTTCAGATAGTATGTAAAGGCAGCATCAAGTTAGCTAAAGAAGGAGGGAGTGATTAGAAAGGTGGCTCAGATAAATTTTTTGATGACCTTTTTGATGCCGGGAAGATAGCTTTGGCCAAATAGGTTTAAGTGGACCAATAATGGGTAGAGGTTGTGGATGTCTGCTCGGACTTCAAAGTCCGGCTCCAAGGGGAAAATGTCGTTATAGGCCTCATAAAACCTGCCCTGAAATCCGCCAAAAAGCTTTGAAAAAGCAAGGTCCATTTCACGGTGGCCATAATAAACCGCAGGGTCTATGAGGCAAGGCTCTCCTTTTTTGTTTACAATTACATTGCCGGACCAGAGATCTCCATGGAGCAATGCCGGTTTCTCATTGGGGAGCAGATCCTCCAGTTTAGCATAGATACGTTGGAATTTCTTGTAAAAATCTTTTTGGATCAAGCCGTCATAATAAGCTTTTCCCAGTAATGGCTCAAGCCGTTGCTCGGCATAGAAAGTAGCCCAATTTGCATGAAAAGTGTTTTTTTGAGGGAGGATAGCGATATAGTTATCGTCGGCTAATCCGAATTGGGGAGAGGTGGCCATGTGGAGCTCGGCAAGTCCATGCCCCAGGTTTTCCCAATAAGAAGGGGTAGGATAGCCCCCGTGAATCCATTCGATCAGTAGGTAGTTTTGATCTTTGATTCTTCCTGACCCGATGGTCTTGGGGATTTGTACGGGGGAGTGTTTGTGAAGTAAGGTCAGGCCTTTTATTTCCTGATGAAAAATGTCTGGTGAGGGGAAATGGTTCGATTTAAGGAACAGCGCGCCCTTATCGGTTTCTAAGAGCACGCTTTGGTTCATTGTTCCCGCAGAAATAAGGCGGACAGATTTGATGATAGTGGGTTCATGTAGGGCATCGTATAAGGCTTCTTCATAAAATGAATGGGACCTATGCATACACTTCATGTTTTTTTTGGAGTGTTGTTATCAATCCTTGAATGGATTCATTCAGGATTTGGTATACTTTTTCAAAACCTTCTTCTCCACCATAATAGGGATCAGGCACCTCTTCTGCATCAGGATTGTTTTGGAAGTCCCTCATCAGGTGGATCTGCTCATGCTGCTGATTATAAGCTTCCATCAGTTTGTGGATATTGGTCCGGTTGGATTTGTCCATGGCGATGATGAAGTCAAAATCGCGGATATCTGTGTGGCATAATTGTCGCCCCCGGTGTGAAATATGGACACCGTGTTGCTCTGCGCATTTGATACTGCGCTCGTCTGGTAGTTCTCCGATATGGTAGTCTGATGTTCCACAGCTGTCACTCTGGAATTTGTTTTCAAGGCCCAGTTCTTTGATTTGATGATTGAAAATGGCCTCCGCTAAAGGAGAACGGCAAATATTGCCTAAGCAAACGAATAAAACTTTGATCATGTTTATCTAATTGAAACTCCTAGTCCAACATTGATGGTGTTGAATTCCTGGAAAGTGTAATCCCCGTTGAGGAAGATAGGTCCGAATTTAAAGCGCGTCCCTAGGGTCGCCATGGCTCCTTCTGCCATATAGTTGAGCTTCACCGGATCCGTCACGCTTTCTGAAGTGCCCTCTACTTGATAGGTGCCCAACATATTGTAAGAGGATTTTCCGGAATTATAGCCTGCAGCTCCGTAAAACGTGACAACGGATATTTTTTTGCTGACAATACCTTGAAAAGTCCATGCCTCCATGTCCATTTCGCCATATTGAGCCAAGTCTTTTTCTATGAAATATTTTGCGTTGAGGGAGTTGTATGCCGCCAATACCGAGAAGTCAAAAGGAAGGAGCTTTACTCCTGGAATATATTGCTTGATATCATGCTTGATGCCAAGTCCCCATTGGGAAACCTCTGCGTCCTCCACGGTGATTTTAGGAATCACTCTTCCTACAATCTCAAAACCGGCAGGAAGCCCTATGGCCGCTTGAACGGTAGGAGCGGGGACATACTTGAGGTTTTCAGGGATGTCAAGACCTGGGGGGATGTC
This sequence comes from Echinicola sediminis, assembly GCF_054777495.1. NCBI lineage: Bacteria > Pseudomonadati > Bacteroidota > Cytophagia > Cytophagales > Cyclobacteriaceae > Echinicola > Echinicola sediminis. Next base: position 44,143 of record NZ_BAAHAP010000015.1, read on the forward strand.
TACTTCGGCTAGTTTTGTGTTGTTTTCATAAATTCCGAGTGTACCGACCGCGTCGGGATCGCCGTATAAGGTAGGGAGTTGGGAAGGGGTCCCGTTGCTTCCTTCTACCCTTAGTTTTTCGTATTCGTTAGGGTTAAATGTAAAGCTCTCGTAGCTGCTTGGAACAGCAGCGGCGCTCACCGAAAACTTGAGGTCAAAGCCCAAGGTGCTATGAGGTTTGGCTGTATGTGCCCATCCTGCACCAGAACTATACATAAAGCCTTTTGCAGCAGGTTCTACATAATGTCCCATATAGGTGTTCAGGTCATTCACGCCGGCCTGAAGGATTTTTTCAACATCAAAATCGCCCTGGCCAAAGACCTTAGTTCCGCTGAAAATCAGGGAGGCTAAACAAAAATATAATACTTTCTTCATAGGTTCGGTTGGTTTTGGAAAATAAAGGTAGTGAAATTTGGACTAAACTCTTGAACGGATCAGGGGGTGAAAAATATTTTTTTGAAAAATTCCCAATCTTTTATAGTTTTGCGGAACTATTACTAGATAAGAATCATTCTTAACACTGAATGAATATTGAAGCGATAAAAAATAAGATTTCGGGTGGCGGGTTAAAGTTTACCCACCAGCGTATGGTGATTTATGAAGCGGTGTCGCGGACCCATAATCACCCTACTGCTGAATGGGTATATGATCAAATCAAGGAGAATAACCCTTCCATTTCGCTCGGCACGGTTTACAAGACGCTGGATACTTTTGTGAATGCTCAAATCATCCAGAAGTTTGTAGACAACAACGGCGTGATGCGTTTTGATGCCATCTTGGAAGCTCACAGTCACCTTTACGATAAGAGCACCAACGAAATCAGGGATTATCGCAGCGAAAAATTAGAAGCCTTGATCAAGGAATTCTTTGAGAAAAATAAAATAGAGGATTTTGAGGTAGAAGATATCTCAGTGGTCATCAAAGGCCACAACAAGTAAGTAACAACAATAATTTATTCACATAATTAATCAATTTAAACGTAAAAAAGTATGTCATTAGTAGGAAAAAAAGCCCCACTATTTAGCGCACCAGCAGTTATCAATGGAGAAGAAATCGTAGATGGCTTTTCATTGGAGCAGTACATCGGTAAGCAAGAAGTGATTTTCTATTTCTATCCAAAAGATTTCACTTTTGTATGTCCTACAGAAATCTTGGCTTTCCAGGAGAAATTGGCTGAGTTTGAGAAAAGAGGCGTAGCCGTAGTAGGTGCTTCTTGCGACACGGAAGAAACCCACCTTGCATGGTTGGCTACTCCTAAAGCCAACGGTGGTATTGAAGGGGTGACTTATCCTTTGGTAGCTGATCCAGCAAAAACCATTGCCCACAACTTTGGCGTTTTGGCCGGTGAGTGGAATTACAATGAAGAGGGAGAGCTTGCTTACGAAGGTGCTCCTGTAGCATTCAGAGGATCTTTCTTGATCGACAAAGAAGGTGTGGTAAGACACGAAACCATCAACGACCTTCCTTTAGGTAGAAACATTGACGAGATGATCAGATTGGTGGATGCTCTTCAGCACGTAGAAAAGCATGGAGAGGTTTGTCCTGCAAACTGGGAAGAAGGTAAAGAAGCTATGAAAGCTACCAAAGAAGGTGTGTCTGAATATCTTTCTAAAAACTGATTATTGCACCTGCAATAAATAATGAAAGCCTCGGTGGGTACACCGGGGCTTTTTGCATTTTTATGGATTAATTCTTTATGTCGAGGTGGTTTCTATGCTTATTACTATTTTTGACGCATGAAGCTGTTTTATGACTTTTCAGTGTGGGCAATGTCCGGAGCATTACAACTGGCCAAAGGGGGGGGGTCCAAGCTTGCCCGAATGGTGAGGGGGAGGGAAAATGTTTTTGTTGAATTGGAAGCCTTTAGAAGTGAGTTTTTAACTGATCTTGCCTGGTTTCATGTGGCCTCTTTGGGAGAGTACGAACAGGCCAAGCCGGTAATCAGGGTTTTTAAAGAAGCTTTTCCTGATAAATTGGTGCTTGTGACCTTTTTCAGCCCCAGTGGCTATGAAAATGTTATTAGGAAGCCCCAGCCCCATGTGGATTATATTACCTATCTGCCATTTGATACCAAGGCCAATGCACAGCGCTTTTTGGATGTGGTAAAGCCTGCCATTTCTTTTTTTGTGAAATATGATTTGTGGGCCAATTATATTTTTGAGGCCAAAAAGCGGGGTATTCCCTTGGTTCTTTTTTCTGCTTCCATGAGAAGTGATCAGGTCTATTTTCGTGCATATGGAGAATTTTTCAGGAAAATTTTAAAGAGTTTTGATCATATTTTCTCCCAGAACCAAGAAACTTGGGAATTGCTTCGGGGCATAGGGGTGCAAAATGTCAGCGTCGCCGGAGATACGCGGTATGATAATGTCAGGCAGATCAGCTTGCAGCCCAAAGTGTTTCCAGAGATGGAGACATTTGTAGCGGGCAAGCAGGTTATGGTGGTGGGGAGTGCATGGGAGGAGGACATGGCTTTGATCGTTCCGTTTATCAATAAAAACCCTCAATACAAGTATATCGTCGCTCCGCATGATATCAATGTGGCTCAAATTTCGGCTTGGCAGGCTGAAATCAAGCAAAAATCCATTAAGTATTCTGAACTGTCACATGAGCAAGGGGGAAATATAGAGGTACTGTTTATTGACAATATTGGAATGCTTTCCTCTTTGTACCAATTTGCAAAAATAGCTTATGTGGGCGGGGCTTTTGGAAAGGGGCTGCATAATATTCTGGAGCCCTTGGCCTTTCATATTCCAGTAGTTTTTGGGAAGGTCAAAAAGAAGAGTAAATTCCCCGAGGCTGGTATCAGCCAGCAATACGGTTGTGGTTTTGAAGCCGTCGATGCGGCCACTTTTGAGGAAATAGTTTTAGATTTGGAAAAGGAGTCGTCTTACGAAAGGGCGGTTCACGCAGCCGGAAAGCTAGTGGGGGATAACCTGGGCAGCGCAGAGAAAATCATGAAGGGAGTACAAAATATTATCCAATGGACATAAAAGGAAGAGTCGTGAAATCGACCGGCAGCTGGTACATGGTGGAGGCAGGAGGGCGATTGGTAAAGGCTCGGCTGCGTGGTAAGTTTAAGCAGGACGACCATAAGTTGACCAACCCGATTGCGGTGGGGGATTATGTGATGTTGACAGAGGAGGCCAACCAGGATACCGCCATTATAGCCAGTATATTACCCAGGGAAAATTACATCATCAGGAAGTCCACCCGGAAGAATAATTTCTCCCATATTTTGGCCTCCAATATCGACCAGGCTTTTTTGGTGGTTACTTTGAAGCAGCCCAGGACTTCTTTGGGCTTTATTGATCGTTTTATAGTCAGTACGGAGAGTTTTAGAATACCTACCACTATTGTAGTCAATAAGATGGATTTGGTCAAGAAAGAAAAGGACCAAGAATTTCTCCAGGACATCCATGAGATTTATGAGCCGCTCGGGTATCCCGTGATTGAGATTTCGGCACTTAATGACCAGGGCTTGGAAGCGGATTTTAAAAATAGGCTTAAGGGAAAAACGACCCTGCTTTCGGGCCATTCTGGCGTAGGCAAGTCTACCATGTTGAACAAGTTGATTCCTAGCGCAGGCCAGTCCACTAAGGAAGTTTCTAGTTTTACCTCAAAAGGGGTGCACACGACCACTTTCGCTGAAATGTTTCCGGTAGAGGATGGGGGCTTTCTAATCGATACACCGGGAATCAAAGAGTTTGGGATTCTGGATATCGATGAGCATGAACTGTCCCATTATTTTGTGGAGATGAGAAACTACCTTGGGCAGTGCAAATACAATAATTGCAAGCACCTCAATGAGCCGGGATGTAAGGTGTTGGAGGTGCTGGAAGAGGGGTATATCCATCCCTATCGGTACGATAGTTATGTAAAGATACTCTACGAAGAGGATACACACCGCTAAGGGATTCGGAAACGGGGCGTTTTTTTGCGAGGCATAAGCGTTGGCCCAAGGTGTATTTATCGTGGGCAAATCTTTGAATCTATCGGCTTTTGGGCTAATTTTCCTTTTTAAAAACAGTTTGATCAATCCATTATGAGTGAAATCAAGACTTTGGTGCTGAATCATAAGCAGATCCAGCAAAAGATCACCAGAATAGCTTTTGAAATCTATGAACGAAATGCGGGGGAAGAGGAGTTGGTTTTTGCTGGGATCTCCGGTATGGGATATGTATTTGCCGGTCTGTTGGCCGAAAAGGTGAGGGAGATATCGTCTCTTAGGATAGAAGAACTTCAGATATCCCTGGATAAATTTACCAAAACCCAACCTCAGGTGAAGTTGTCCAAGGAGGTTGATTTTATGGGGAAATGCCTGATCATCGTAGATGATGTGCTCAACTCCGGAAGGACCTTGACCTATGCCATAGATCCCTTTTTGAAATACGAAGTTAAGAAAATTGAAGTAGCCGTTTTGGTCAATAGGAGCCACAAGCTTTTTCCTGTGTCCGCTGACTATACTGGCTATGAACTGGCTACTACTCTGAGTGAAAATATAGTGGTAGACCTCAACGAAAGTGATTCGACTGTCCATCTTCAATAATCCCAAACACCATGTCTGTTCATCAATCTTCCAATATCAAAAGAATCACTACGCACGTACTCCAGGAAATGAAAACCCGGGGCGAGAAAATCTCCATGCTGACCGCTTACGATTTTTCCATGGCCGGAATTCTGGATGCAGCAGGCTTGGATATCATCTTGGTAGGGGACTCAGCTTCCAATGTTATGGCGGGACATGAGACTACCTTGCCCATCACCTTGGATCAGATGATCTATCATGCCTCTTCCGTGGTGAGAGGGGTGAAGCGGGCATTGGTTGTCGTGGATATTCCCTTTGGGTCCTATCAGGGCAACTCCTCCGAAGCCTTAAGGTCCTCCATTAGGATAATGAAGGAATCGGGAGCCCATGCGGTAAAGGTGGAAGGGGGAGCGGAGATCAAAGAGTCCGTGATCAGGATTCTCAGCGCCGGTGTACCCGTCATGGGACATTTGGGCTTGACCCCACAGTCCATCTATAAATTTGGAACCTACACGGTCAGGGCCAAAGAGGATGAGGAGGCTGCAAAGCTTATTGAAGACGCCCGGATCCTGGAAGAATGCGGTTGTTTTGCTATTGTTTTGGAAAAGATTCCCGCAAAACTGGCCAAGAAAGTGGCTGAAACGGTGTCCATCCCGGTAATAGGTATCGGAGCAGGGCCTCATGTGGATGGCCAAGTGCTGGTGGTCCATGATATGCTGGGAATTACCCAGGAGTTTAAGCCAAGGTTTTTAAGGCAATATGCCGATTTGAGAGGGATAATGACAGAAGCCGTGGAGGGCTATATCAAGGACGTCAAGTCCAAGGACTTCCCCAATGAAAAGGAGAGTTATTGATTCCCCGTACGGGTAGGTAGCTTCCCTGAAAATTAGGTTAATGGTTGAATCGGTTAACCTGTTAACTGAACTTATAAACAACATTTAAGCTTCATTTCTGGGTGGAATGAATTCTACTTAAAACTGAATATCACACTGTGATAGGTTAGATGAATGACAAAGTTGGTAAGCTGTAAGTTTTTGCTCCCTTTGCTTCTATAGATCAGATAGGTGTTTGCAAAGAACAGGATCAGGCCGCCCAAGTGAAAATAGTGAAACCCCTGTTCCTTCTTGAAGAACTCGATGATGATCAGGGCTATTTGTGGGATCAGCATAAAGCCTATTGTCAGTGAGGCCGTTTTGCTCAGTCCGTCTTCCCAGCCTTTAATAGAAAATATCAAAAACATAACAATGGCCAGAATGAGGAATAGGAGGAAGGGGATTTTAAACGTCATCAGGCTGAAAACTGATGAGGCAAACTGTGTAAGCCAGATCAAACCTGTCAAGTAAAGGGCCAGTAAAGGTCTGTTTTTATCTATCGCTAGCTTCATGGCAACTCCATTAAAAGTTAATTAGTAATACATGCATCCGTACTTTTGCAAGTAACCAAATCTTATAAGATTCTTATTGTTTTTCTGTTCTTTTCCATTGATGAAAAGAACCAAAAATCTAGGCCATGGAGCCTTCTTCAAATCGAGTAAATTTGTTTTCGATTACAATCAGTTTATCTCAATTTGATTTTGTGCCATTTGCTATAGGCTAAAAATGAGTGGATCTCGCTCGTCCACTTCGCGAGCTAACTCATTTTATTAACGCCTCCAGCAACTGTCCCAAAACCGAACGCTCCAAAGGCCTTCAGAAGGATTTCTTTTAAGTAGTTTGTTCAACTAATTCTACGTGCAAAGTCCCGGATAGTCAGAATTATTTAATTGTTTTAAAAATCCACATCAAACTATGCTCTTTTCAATTTAATGGATTGGGTCGGGTAATTGATGGGCGATAGATTTTTTTTATCAGATGAAATCAGGGTGAAATCTGAAAATAATCAATCCTTTCCCAATAATTTTTTGAATTTGCACAGTGTAGTGGGTTTTTGATGAAAAATTGTTAATTTTGATCGTTTTTATTATCGAAAATATAATAATTGTTTGAAAGCGCGATATTTTGCGTATTTTAGCGGCAAATTTGAGTGCGTAGGCATTTATCAACAATCATTAAATCGAAGTAATACACAAAGTGCAGCAATGGCTGTGGACTGTTGTGTCCAAATTGTAACAAAATGACCACTACAAAAACACCTAAGATTCTTTATACGCTGACCGACGAGGCGCCGGCTCTGGCAACTTATTCTTTGCTGCCGATTATCAAATCATTTACCGATTCGGCTGGGGTAGCAGTGGAAACAAGAGATATCTCTTTGTCCGGTAGAATTATTGCGAATTTCCCTGAGTATTTGAAGGAAGAACAGCGTATAGGGGATGCCCTTGCGGAGTTGGGGGAGATTGCCAAAACCCCAGAGGCCAACATCGTGAAATTACCGAATATCAGTGCTTCTATTCCCCAATTAAAAGCAGCGATTAAGGAATTACAGGGAAAAGGCTATGCTTTGCCTGATTATCCTGATGAGCCTAAGTCCGAGGAAGAAAAGAGCGTAAAGGCAAAATATGACAAAATAAAGGGCAGTGCTGTGAATCCTGTTTTGAGAGAGGGTAATTCTGACAGAAGAGCTCCTCAAGCAGTGAAGCAGTTTGCCAAAAATAATCCTCATAGCATGGGGGCTTGGAGTGCTGATTCCAAGTCTCATGTGGCCAGTATGACTGAAGGTGATTTTTACGGCAGCGAGCAGTCTTTAACTATGGCTGCAGCAGGGACGGTGAAAATTCAGTTGGAAGGTAAAGATGGTGAGGTGACTGTCCTGAAAGAAGGACTGAAGCTTCAAGAAGGAGAAGTGATTGATTCGGCTGTGATGAGCGCCAAGAAACTGGAGGCCTTTTTGGCAGAGCAGAAGGAAGAGGCTAAGCAGCAGGGAGTATTGTTTTCCTTGCACATGAAAGCTACCATGATGAAGGTTTCTGACCCTATCATCTTCGGTCACGCTGTGAAGGTTTTCTTCGCTCCTGTTTTCGAGAAACATGCCGCAACTATCAAAGAGCTTGGCGTAGATGTCAACAATGGTTTTGGTGACCTTATCAGTGCATTGGATAAGCTGCCTGCCGATAAGCGTAATGAAATCGAGGCTGACATCGAAGCGTGTTATGCTGAGAGTCCTGATCTGGCCATGGTAAATTCCCACAAAGGAATTACCAATCTTCACGTGCCCAGTGATGTGATCATTGACGCATCCATGCCTGCCATGATCCGTTCTTCAGGCCAGATGTGGAATAAGAATGACAAACTTCAGGATACCAAGGCGGTTATTCCAGACCGTTCTTATGCCGGTGTATATCAGGAAACCATTGACTTCTGTAAGAAGCATGGTGCCTTTGATCCAACTACTATGGGGAGTGTTCCTAATGTAGGTCTGATGGCCCAAAAGGCGGAAGAATACGGTTCTCATGACAAGACTTTTGAGATTGCCTCTGAAGGAAAGGTAAAAGTACTCAATGCAGCAGGGGAAACGTTGATGGAGCATGCGGTAGAAAAAGGAGACATTTTCAGAATGTGCCAGACCAAAGACGCTCCTATTCAGGATTGGGTGAAGTTGGCCGTAAACCGTTCCAGAGCCAGCAATACTCCAGCGGTCTTCTGGTTGGATAAGAACAGGGCCCATGATGCGCAGTTGATTGAAAAAGTAAATAAATACTTGCCTCAACATGATACAGCTGGATTGGATATCCGAATCCTAGCACCTGTGGAGGCTACACGCTTCTCTTTGGAGAGGATCAAAGAAGGAAAAGATACTATTTCTGTAACAGGAAACGTATTGAGGGACTATTTGACAGACCTTTTCCCGATTTTGGAATTAGGAACTTCAGCCAAAATGCTTTCAATCGTTCCATTGATGAACGGAGGGGGCTTGTTTGAAACCGGTGCCGGTGGATCAGCTCCAAAGCACGTTCAGCAGTTTGTGGAAGAAGGACACTTAAGGTGGGATTCACTGGGCGAGTTCTTGGCCCTAGCGGTATCTTTGGAACATTTGGGCAATACCTTCAACAATGAAAGGGCCATCGTTCTAGGGAAAACCTTGGACGAGGCAACCGGCAAGTTTCTGGAAAATGGCAAATCGCCTTCCCGTAAGGTAAATGAGCTGGACAACCGTGGAAGCCATTTTTATCTCGCCATGTACTGGGCTGAGGCACTTGCAGCACAGGATAAGGATGCTGCATTGAAGGAGATATTCTCCAAAGTAGCTAAGGCAATGGAAGAGAATGAAGAGAAGGTCGTGGCGGAGCTGAATGGAGCTCAGGGAAGTGCCGTGGATATCGGAGGTTACTTTAAGCCGGAAGAAGAGAAGACTTCTAAAGCCATGAGGCCTAGCCAAACGTTGAATGAGATTTTAGAGATGGTAGTAGCCAATGTCTAAAAGATAATAACATACTTGATAAGAAAAGGGTTGTCCGAACAGGGCAATCCTTTTTTTTTGGATAATACCTAAATTGATACTGTTTAGATAAGCAGATTGAATGAAATAAGACTGCAGCCCCTTCTGTGTCACGAGACTATTGGGCTAAAAACTTCCTGGATATTGGTTTGATTTGGCTAGTACTAAAAGATGTAGTTTCTAAAGTCATGGTTTGGGCTTCGTCCGAGCTGCTGTCTCATTCTGGTATGATCAAAAAAAGCCGGGGAGTTCCCGGCTTTAGTGTTTATGAAATTGCTCCTTGATCCGAATCCGGATTAAAGTTTTTTGATCATGATGTTTTTGAACCAAACATTGTTACCATGGTCTTGAAGGGCTATTTTTCCCTTCTGATATTGACCAAATTCTTTCATGTCTCTGAACTTGCTGCCTGCGATCAGTTCTTTCCAAGAATCATCCCACAAAGAGGTGGAAACGGTGGTGACCCCATTCAGCTTAAAGGTCAGCTGGCCGTCATTGACGATGATTTCTGAAGTGTTCCATTCTCCCACAGGATTGGATGCTTCCTCCGAAGATTCGATCAGGTCATAAAGGTCTCCTGTTCTGTGCTTAGTGATTTTTCCGTCAGGGTGGCCTTCGTTGTCCAGTAGCTGGTATTCTGGTCCTGTATTCCAAGGATACCTGAATTCATCCATTTCTTGAACCAAGAACATGATGCCACTATTTCCGTTTTTGGAGATTTTCCAGTCAAGCTTAAGGTGGAAGTCTTCAAATATCTCTTCGGTGACAATGTCTCCGCCGCCATTTACTTGCCAGTCTTCTTTATTAGAGGCGTCAAGGTAAAGTATTCCGTCCTCTACTTTCCAAGCTGGGCCTACTGTTTCTTTGTTGTAATTGGCCCATCCGTCAAGGTTTTCACCATTGAATAAACTGATCCACTCCTCTTCTTGGTTTGCAGTGGTTTCCACACTCATCTGAGTATCAACAGAGGTGTTTTCTTCTGCGCTTTTTTCTGTGGAGGAACCACAGGAAGCGGCCATGAGGCTCAATACTGATAGGGATAAAATTGTTTTTTTCATACGGTTTATTTCGTTTGCACGAAAAGGAGATCATTGCTGATCCCCTTTAGTGAATAAGGTTATTTTTTTAACATTAAGACGTACTTAACCATCTTTTTGGCATCTTCCTGAGAAAGGCCTGGATGGGCTGGCATTGGAACTTCACCCCAAACACCGGAATTTCCTTCAACGACGTGCTTGGCAAGTGTTTCGATGTTTTCTTCAGTACTTTCATATTTTTCAGCCACATCTTTATAAGCTGGTCCTACGATTTTCCTTTCTACCATGTGGCAGCTTGGACAGTCTGATTCTTTCACTAGCGCAAGGCCGTTGACATAGTCAGGATTGTCTTTGTACATTTCATCGAAGCTCATTTCCTTGGCAGGCGTAGCTGGTGCGGGAGTCGCGGTTTCTTCTGTTTTGGTGTCTGACCCTCCGCCACATGCGTAGGCGAATCCTGCAAGTGCGATGACACTTGCGCCTGTGATTTTACTTAAGTTCATTGGTTTTATAGGTTTGAGTTGCTTTAATTAAATTCCTAATACCTTTTTGTTTAGCTGCTCATCGGTACCTGCCGATGCAAAATCATCAAAAGTCTTTTCGGTCACTCTGATGATTTTTTCGCTGATGAATTTTGCACCTTCTTTGGCTCCTGCTTCGGGATGCTTGATCGCACATTCCCATTCCAGAACGGCCCATCCATCAAAGTCATATTGTGACAATTTGCTGAAGATGGCATTGAAGTCCACCTGGCCGTCTCCCAACGAACGGAACCTTCCGGCTCTGTTGATCCAGCTTTGGTAGCCGCCGTATACACCTTGCTTCCCTGTCGGGTTAAATTCTGCGTCTTTTACATGGAACATTTTGATTCTGTCATGATAAAAGTCAATAAACTGTACATAGTCCAGGCACTGAAGCAAGAAGTGGCTTGGATCGTATAGTATATTGGCCCTAGGGTGATGGTTTACTTTTTCCAAGAACATTTCGAAAGTAACCCCGTCGTGCAGATCTTCTCCCGGATGCAATTCATAGCATAAATCTACACCATTTTTGTCAAATTCATCCAAAATAGGCAACCATCTCTTGGCCAGTTCTTCAAAGCCCGCTTCTACTAAGCCTGCGGGACGCTGAGGCCAGGGGTAAACGGTGTGCCACATTAAAGCACCGCTAAAGGTAGCATGGGCGGTAAGTCCCAGGTTTTTGGAGGCCTTGGCGGCGTACATCAGTTGCTGAGTGGCCCATGCACTTTTGCCTTTAAGGTCACCTTTCAGGTTTTCTGGGGCGAAAGCATCAAACAGCTCGTTGTAGGCAGGGTTGACAGCTACCAGCTGGCCTTGCAGGTGGGTGCTCAGTTCTGAAATTTCCAGGCCGGCATTTTCTACCGTATTTTTTATTTCTTTGGCATAGTCCAAGTCCTCGGCTGCCTTTTGAAGATCGATAAACCGGCTGTCCCAAGAAGGGATTTGTATCGCTTTATAACCAATGCTTTTGGCCCATTCGCTTATGCTTTTTAGGCTGTTGAAAGGTGCTTTATCATCTGCAAACTGTGCTATAAATAAGGCAGGGCCTTTGATGGTTTTCATATTATAGGGTATTTTAAGTTGTTGAATTAATCGTTTTAGCAAATGGTTTGGTTGCAAATTACGTTCTTTTCATAGAACCAGTCCAATTTGGCGGGCTTTTTCTTCAGGTCAAAGCTCAAACTTCGTCCACTTTTGGTCGGACTTCCCGCTTTTGACCACATGTTCGATAAAGGCCATGCCCCTTACACCATCTTCCGTGCCTGGAAAATCCAGCCATTCTTTTTCTGGTGCTTTGCCTTCCATTTTGGCCTGAAGTGTTCGGGCAAAATTCCTGTAGTGGTTGGCAAAGGCTTCCAGGTAACCCTCCGGATGTCCGGCGGGAGTCCGCGAATTTGCCAGGGCATAACTGGAAAGATAGGCATTGTTTTCTCCTGCCCGGTAGATTTGGTCGGGTTGATCAGGGTGTCTTAGAATCAGGCTGTTGGCATCTTCTTGTTGCCATTCCAGGCCCGCTTTATCTCCATAAACCCTTATTTTTAAGTTGTTTTCGGCCCCTGTGGCAATTTGTGATGCCATCAAAACTCCAGATGCGCCATTGTCAAATTTTAATAAGACGATCCCGTCATCATCCAAGACCCTTCCTGGCAAGGTGGTGTTGAGGTCCGCGCAAAGTTTGTCGAGTTTGAGGCCACTGACATATTCAGCCAGGTTCAGCGCATGGGTGCCGATATCCCCCATGCAGCCTGCTACACCGCTCCTCTTAGGGTCGGTTCTCCATCCCGCCTGTTTGTTTTCGTCCTCGGAAAAGGCTTTCCAAAGCCATCCCTGTGGATATTCCACATATATTTTTCGGATATTTCCCAAAGTACCATTGGCGATGAGTTGCCGCGCTTCTTTGATCATGGGGTATCCGGTATAGGTATGGGTAAGGCAGAAAAGCAAACCGGATTTGGAGATGACCTGATTGAGTTCCTTCGCTTCTTCATAGGTTAAGGTCATCGGTTTGTCCAATACCACGTGAAAGCCGTTTTGAAGGGCCTTTAGGGTGGGGTCAAAATGAACGTGGTTAGGGGTGACGATGCTCACAAAGTCTATTCTCTCATCGTCGGGAAGTTGCTTTTCCTTTTCAAACATTTCTTCATAGGATTGGTAAATCCTCTTGTTGTCGAGAAAAAGTTCTGCACCTGCTTTTTTTGATTTTTCAGGGTTACTACTGAATGAGCCTGCTACCAGTTCGATTTGTCCGTCCATATTGGCGGCGATCCTATGGACAGCTCCGATAAAGGAGCCAGGCCCGCCTCCGACCATGCCCATTCGAAGTTTACGGTGGTTCATAATTTATACTATAGTTTTTATGGGTTTGAAATTCATTTTCAATTTTAACTACTTTTTCATGGTTTTGCAGGGGTGCCTAAGGAGTAGGTTTGTTATGCTCTGATTGATGACAAAGTGCAATATAGTAATATGAGTGGCAAAGAGTATATTTAAACCGAATCACTGAACAGTTTGCCTATGAATCAGAAAGACTAAAATTAAACCAAAAACACTAATTTTTAAATTTTTATTTAAGTAGTTTGGTTTTTTCTTTTTAAGTTGGCCGTCAAAAACTAAATAAAAACCTATTAAAAAACCTATGAGTTTCAACACAAAATTCAAGTTGTCCTTTATGATGTTCCTCGAATTTTTTATTTGGGGAGGATGGTTCGTTACCTTGGGGCTATTTCTTGGGAATAATCTGGGGACAACAGGCGCACAAGATGCGGCAGTATTTTCAACACAATCATTAGGGGCCATTATTGCTCCGTTTATTATCGGTCTGATAGCAGACAAGTATTTCAATGCAGAACGGATTTTGGGTGTGCTCCATTTAATTGGAGCTGTGCTGATGTTCCAGATGTTCAATGCGGAGGATTATGCCTCATTTTATCCTTATGTTTTTGCCTATATGGTGGCGTATATGCCTACTTTGGCACTAGTGAATTCCGTTTCCTTTAACCAGATGAGCAATCCGGAAAAGGAATTTGGCGTGATCCGCGTTTGGGGGACCATAGGCTGGATTGTGGCCGGCTTGGTGATCAGTTTGGTATTTGCCTGGGATTCGGCTGAAAATGCGGCCGCGGGAATGCTGAAGTATACCTTCCTGATGACCTGTATCGCTTCCTTTGTATTGGGGATATTCAGCTTTATGTTGCCTAAGACTCCTCCAAAGATTGCCAAAGGTGAGAAAAAGTCCATTTCAGAGATTCTTGGGCTGGACGCTTTTGCCTTGTTAAAGGATAAAAACTATTTGGTTTTCTTCTTGTCGTCTGTGCTTATCTGTATTCCTTTGGCATTTTACTATCAAAATGCCAGTAAATTTTTCGGGGAAATAGGAATGACCAACCTTACCAGTAAAATGGCCTTAGGTCAAGGTAGTGAGGTCTTGTTTATGTTGTTGCTTCCGGTTTTCTTTGGGAAGTTTGGGGTGAAGAAGACCCTTTTGGTAGGCATGTTTGCCTGGGTGGTGCGCTACGCACTCTTTGCCTTTGGAAATGTCAATGAACTTTCGTTCATGCTATTGACCGGTATTGCCCTTCATGGTATTTGTTATGATTTCTTCTTTGTCTCTGGACAAATCTATACGGACTCCAAAGCAGGGGAGCGGTTTAAGAGCGCAGCTCAGGGGATGATCACCCTGGCCACCTACGGTGTAGGGATGTTGATTGGCTTCTGGGTAGCAGGTTGGGCCTACGATACCTATGAAATGAGTGATAAGGTGCACAACTGGCAGACCATTTGGTTGATCCCATCTGGCATTGCGGTGCTGGTGGCAGTGATCTTTGCCTTTTCATTTAAAAAAGAAAAGAAGCCTGCGGCAGTGGCGGCATAAAATGATTCTCCATGTCAGAAAGAAGATCCGTAATAAAGAAAATGTTGGTAGGTTCCGCTGCAATCAGCGGTCTGCCTTACCTTAATATACAAGCAAACAATAACCACAAAATGTTGAAAGGAAATATAAACCATTCGGTATGCCGATGGACTTATGGCCATTTGTCCTTGGATGAATTATGCGTGCTGATCAAAGATATCGGGTTCAGCGCCATAGATTTGTTAGGGCCTAAAGACTGGCCGGTTGCCCAAAGGCACGGGGTATATAGTTCTATGTGTAATGGTGCCGAGATCAGCCTAGAGGAAGGGTTTAATCATACAGAGTACCATGATACCCTGATTAAGAATTATACTGAAATGATTCCTTTAGTAGCTAAAAATGGTTATAAAAACCTGATTTGTTTTAGTGGGAACAGAAACGGTATGGACGATGAGACGGGCCTTCAAAATAGCGTTAAAGGCCTGCAGCAACTTCTTCCTATTGCAGAGAAACATGGAGTGACTTTGGTGATGGAGCTCTTGAACAGTAAAATCGATCATCCGGATTATATGTGTGATAAGAGCGTATGGGGCGTGGAGCTTTGCAAGCGTCTGGACAGCGATCATTTTAAGCTTCTCTACGATATTTATCATATGCAGATAGACGAGGGGGATGTGATCAGGACCATAGGGGAAAACCATCAGTACTATGGACATTATCACACTGCCGGCAATCCGGGCAGGAATGAAATAGACGAAACCCAAGAACTTAATTATCCCGCAATCATCAAGGCCATTGCAAAAACAGGCTTCAAGGGATACATCGCCCAGGAATTTATACCCAAGGCAAAGGACAAGGCAGCATCGCTGAGAGAAGCTATTGCCCTTTGTGATATTTAAACTTAAAATAACCTAATTTAAACCTATAGATGAATATGGCAAATCAAGAGTACGATGCTATTGTTGTCGGATCAGGGATCAGTGGCGGATGGGCCGCAAAAGAACTGACCGAGAAAGGACTGAAGGTTTTGTTGCTCGAAAGAGGGCAGAACGTCGAACATGTCAAGGATTACAAGAATGCCACCAAGGCTCCTTGGGAAATCCCCCACAGGGGAAGAAGGACTATTGAGATGATTGAAAACCATCCCAATCTAAAGCGGGATTATGTGCTTAATGAACTCAACCTGGATTGGTGGGCGCATGAGGATGAATCTCCTTATGTGGAGGAAAAGCCGTTTACCTGGTTCCGAGGATATCAAGTGGGCGGAAGATCCCTTCTTTGGGGCAGACAAAGCTATAGATGGTCTGACCTGGATTTTGAGGGGAATGCCAAAGAAGGAATTGCGGTGGATTGGCCGATTCGGTACAAGGACATCGCCCCGTGGTATGATTATGTGGAGAAGTTTGCCGGAATAGCAGGTAACAATGATGGACTTGATGTCTTGCCTGACGGACAATTTATGCCTGCTTTTGCCATGAACTGTGTGGAAAAGGATGTGAAGGAAAGAATTGAAAAGAGCTTTGGAGGTACGCGTCATTTTATCCATGCACGGGTAGCCAATATTACCCAGCCTCTTCCTGGCCGTCCTGGCTGCCAGGCGCGGAACAAGTGTTGGTTGGGCTGTCCTTTTGGAGGATATTTCAGTACCCAGTCATCTACCCTGCCAGCAGCCATGGCTACAGGTAACCTTACCTTGCGTCCTTGGTCCATCGCCAACAGGGTCATTTACGATAAGGATACGAAGAAGGCTACAGGGGTGGAGGTATTGGATGCAGAGACCATGGAAACCATAGAGTACAAGTCCAAGATCGTATTCTTGTGTGCTTCAGCCTTTAATTCTACCCAGATTTTGATGCGCTCCGCCACAGATATATGGCCGGAAGGTTTAGGAAGCAGTTCCGGTGAGCTAGGCCATAATGTGATGGACCACCACTTTAGGCTGGGGGCCAGCGCGAAGGTGGAAGGTTATGAGGATAAGTATTATTTTGGAAGAAGGCCGGGAGGAATTTATATCCCTAGGTTCCGAAATGTAGGAGATGATAAAAGGGATTACCTCAGAGGCTTTGGTTACCAAGGCGGTGCAAGTAGAAGCGGTTGGAGCCGTGGTGTAGGTGAAATCAATATTGGTGGACCGCTTAAGGAGGCATTGACCGAGCCAGGACCGTGGAGTATAGGGATGACGGCTTTTGGTGAGATATTGCCTTATCATGAAAACACCATCAAACTGAGCAAGGATGTCAAGGATAAGTGGGGAATGTACGCTTTGGTTATGAACGCAGAGATCAAGGATAACGAGATCAAGATGCGTAAGGATATGATGAATGATGCGGCAGAAATGTTAGAAGCTGCAGGTTTGAAAAATGTCCACACCTACGACTCAGGGTATACTTTCGGTCAGGGGATTCACGAAATGGGCACCGCCAGAATGGGCAGGGATCCGAAGACTTCTGTGCTGAATGGTAACAACCAGGTATGGGATGCCAAGAATGTGTTTGTGACTGATGGGGCGGCCATGACTTCCGCTTCAGCTGTAAACCCTTCTCTGACTTATATGGCACTGACGGCAAGAGCAGTAAACTTCGCTGTCGAAGAACTTAAAAAAGGAAACCTTTAACCCAAAAAGACACATATTATGGCAATGAACAGAAGAGATGCGTTAAAAAGTGTCGTGCTCATGATGGGAGGAACCATGGTGGGTGCCAATGTGATCCTGACAGGATGTGCTCCGGAAAAGCAAATTGAAGGATTGGATTTCAGTCCGGAGGAAATAGCCTTCCTTGATGAAATAGGGGATACTATCATCCCTACCACCGATACCCCAGGTGCCAAAGCAACCGGAATTGGGGCATTTATGGCGATGATGGTAAAGGATACTTATCACGAAGAGCAACAAAACGAATTTATCGACGGACTCAACGCCTTAAAGAAAGGCTTCAAGGAGGAAGTAGGTAAGGACTTTATGAAGGCCAGTCAAGAGCAAAGAACGGATTATTTGAATAAGCTTAATGCCACAGCTAAAGAGGAGAACGGACCCAAATACTTCAATATGCTGAAGGACCTGACCGTGTTAGGCTATTTTACTTCCGAAATCGGTGCTACCCAAGCCTTGAAATACGTAGAAACTCCCGGGAAATGGGAGCCCTGCATAGACTATAAAAAAGGGGATAAGGCATACGCCATCTAAGCCTCTTATAAACGGGACAGTGATTGATTTGCTGTTCCGTTTTTTAGAAAAACCTTAATTGTAAACATTGAAATGAAAGAAAGAAGAAAGTTTTTAAAGTTAGGTGCAGCATTTACTGCAGGTTCTTTTTTGCCCTTGCAGTTTTGTTCCTCCCCTAAAAAGGAAACAGAGGTAGTTGAAGATGCCGTTGCTGAATTAGCAAAAGAAAAATTGTCTCAGTTTGGGATACAGTTGTATTCTGTAAAAGGAGATATGGCCAATGATGCCCAAGAGGCCATCAAGAAAATAGCCAGTTATGGTTACAGCCAGATAGAAGGGTTTGATGGCGGAAAGGGGATTTTCTGGGGAATGAAAAATACCGAATTTAAAGCCTTTACAGAAGACCTTGGTCTTGATTTCGTGGCTTCTCATGCGAATGTTTTTGATAATACAGAAAAGTTGGCAGCAGAAGCAGGAGAGATTGGCGTGGAATACCTTATCTGTCCCTACATTGGAGGGCAGAGTTCCGTTGACGAGTGGAAAAAGGTAGCGGAAAGATTTAACCAAGTAGGGAAAATCTGTAAGGATAATGGGCTACGTTTTGCTTATCATAATCACGGGTATACTTTTGAGGAAATAGAGGGACAAATGCCACAGGATATTTTGATGGCGGAGACGGATCCAGAACTGGTGGATTTTGAATTGGATATTTATTGGGCAGTTACTGCCGGGGCAGATCCAGAGGCCTATTTTGAAAAATACAAAAACCGCTTTAGGTTATGTCATGTGAAAGATAGAGAGAAAGGGGCTTCGCAGGGCGAATCTGATGCTTCTACGGTTTTAGGTACCGGAAGTATTGATTATTCCAAAGTGCTGCGTACAGCCATGGATAACGGCATGAAGTACTATGTCGTGGAGCAGGAGAAGTTCGAAGGAGTCAGCCCGATGGAGGCAGCTGAGAAAAATGCGGCCTACCTGAAAGGACTAGAGATATAAGCTTAATCCAAAGTGGAAATAGAAAGCAGGTCCCCAGATGGCCTGCTTTTTGTTTCTCTGAATATACGTAAAGACACCAGTAATACTCCATTAGGAAAGCCTCTCTCACAGCTTGTCTGTCGTGGCTGAGACCACACCACAACTCGCAGAAAAGATTTTTAATTCCGTGTAATCCTGTCTGACGCCAGGTAGATCTGTGGCATCCACTCCTCCGAGGGCTGCATGCGAAATAAATTTACTGGCGTAATTAGGGATCATCGTATTGTTTTTGACCGGTATTTACCGTTTCAGCACAAGGATTAGTGGGGCCGATTTTTTTATAGTACCTGAAATCGCTATCTTATTATTTGAGGAATGTTGACTTTTAAAGGGAGGATTTCCGTTTCTATTTATAGGGATGGCAGGATTTAAAGCAGTTGTGTCATTAATTCCAAAGAGATTAAGAGGATTCATTGGGTATCCACTTTAGGGTAGGTGGTAAGCGTTTGTAATCGTTCGGTAACTTCCTGGCCTTGAAGTGAAGCGATTGCCGAAACTGATTTCTCAGCAGTGATTCCTGCTCTAAAAAGTGAAGATGGTTTTTTATGATAAAATCAAAATAAATAAGATATGGGTACCACTATTCCATTATTCCCTTTAAAGTTGGTTGCTTTTCCAGGAGAAAATCTTAATCTGCATATTTTTGAGCCCAGGTATAAACAGTTGGTAAAGGACTGTATTGCCAGCAATCTGGATTTTGGAATATGTGTCTATACGGATCGTCTAATGTCCCATGGCACCATGGTAAAATTGCTTGAGGTGCACAAGGAGTATGATGATGGGAGGATGGATATCAAAACCAAAGGGGTAAGGCCATTTAGGATCGTAAAGTTTGAAAATCCTATTGGTGATAGACTTTATGCGGGAGGCGAGGTGGAGCTTTTGGAAAATGATGAGATTGTTTCCAATGTTCAGTACAAGGAGTTTATTTTTTATTTGAGGGAAATGTTGAGGTTGTTACATGCGGAGGTGGATCTTGATGCCCGGATTATTGATTCCTTTACTTTTGCCCATCAGCTTGGTTTAAAGATTGAGGAAGAGTATCAATTGCTTTTGATGGAGAAGGAGGCCGATAGGATAGAGTTCCTCACGGGGCATTTAAAGAAAATGTTGCCAGTGGTGCGCGGTGTCGAAAAAGCAAGGGAGAGGATAAAAATGAATGGGCATTTTAGATCGCTCGATCCCTTGGATTTTTGAGCGGTTATAGTTTAGATACACTGTTTTTTTTAATGAAGGCTTTTTGGCCTTCCCATTGTACCTGATACCAGATGTCTTCGGAGGATTCGATGATGACTCTGTGGCCAGGGTTTACTTTGTCTATAAGTTTTCCCGCTGCTGTAGGTTGATCCATGATGATGCTTGGGGACTCTTTAATGATTCCTGTTTCAGGGGCCTGTAGGAAGTTGTTGCTGATGAAAGCTAGAAGAAGTAATATCAGGCTAGGGATATAGTACTTCGGTTTTTGGCCTTTGTTTTTGGATACAGTGATGATCAGGGATATGACAAGGAGCAAAGCAATGGTTCCGGTAATTGTCTGCTGATGATCGGTAAGGATCTTGAAAAACTGGGCCTGGTCGGAGACTTCATAGCCTTTGAGGTCTGACTGGTCCGTTAAGGCTTTGATTTTACTGGTTACTTTTGGGCTTGGGTTAAAATCATAATACTTGGACAGGTAAAGGGTGGCCTCCTCATTTTTTCCCAAGCCTTCCGTGATATAGGCCATTTTCAACAGCATGGCAGGAGAGTAAGCCTCTTCTTGATAAAGGATGTTTTCATAGACCTTGAAGGCTTCCGTATAGTTTTTGGAGGCAAACAAAGAATCTGCAAAAAAAAGATTTTTTGTATTTGCTTGGCAATTAATGCTTTGTAATGATATTGTTAAAAATATCGAAAATTTTACAATAAAGATTGGATTGAAGTTTGGCATTTTCAAAATGGTCTCTTAAATTTGCAGTCCAATTACGACAAAGATATAACAAAAAACAAGTCGAAATTGATAAAAATCGGAAGCCGAAAGGGCTTTTGAAGGTTGAAATAAAGTAATTCCGTATCCCGATAACTATTGGGATGGTAGAGCAATTTGAGGTTCAGCCAAGGAGAAAATGATTCCGTAGCTCAGTTGGTAGAGCAATACACTTTTAATGTATGGGTCCTGGGTTCGAGCCCCAGCGGGATCACCAATAATTCAAGCGCGCTTCGATTCTTAAAGAAATCGGATGCGAGCTGGATGAATAAAGCAAGTAGTTTCAAAAGTGAAATGCTTCAATTTATTCCGGGGTGTAGCGTAGCCCGGTCATCGTGTCCCCGTTTTAAGACGGGAAGGTCGTATGTACGAATTGCGGAAGTATCCTAAAAGAGGATAAAAAGAATTTATTTCGGGGTGTAGCGTAGCCCGGTCATCGCGCCTGCTTTGGGAGCAGGAGGTCGCAGGTTCGAATCCTGCCACCCCGACAAAATACTTTGTCAACAAAGTAACAGGTCCTGTAGCTCAACTGGATAGAGCATCCCGCATTTAGGCGGGAAGGTTAAATGTTTGAGTCCGGTAGTTTGGGAAAAGTTAAAGAAATTGATAGAGTTTATGGTCCTGTAGCTCAACTGGATAGAGCAACTGCCTTCTAAGCAGTAGGTTAAAGGTTCGAGTCCTTTCAGGATCACTAAGCGGAAAGTGATTTCCGCTTATTTAATAAGATTCCGTAGCTCAGTTGGTAGAGCAATACACTTTTAATGTATGGGTCCTGGGTTCGAGCCCCAGCGGGATCACTTAAAGCCTGACTTTCGAGTCGGGCTTTTTGCGTTTATGTCTCCAGATGGAGATAAGATCGAGCGGAAAAGTTGAGGAGGTAGGAATACAAATGTTTTTAGTGAATAGCTGTTTATAAAAATAACTTTTCTACATTTGGCATCGTTTTAATTTGAAAAGGTCAGGAAAGTCCTTTTTGTACAGCGAATATTTATAAAATCAATTAAAGAGTGGTGAGTAAGATTGTAAAATGCACATTGTTTTTGTGGTTGTTAGTATTTTCCGGACAGGCTCAGGAAGTTGAGTTGAAAATTACGGAAAACGAGATTTTGGAGCATTTGGAATTTTTGACTTCGGTAAAAAACAAAGGTAGGTATCCTGGGACGGCCGGGAATAGAAGGGTCGTTAAATATATTTCACAGGAGTTTAAAGGTTCAGGTGTCAAGGCATTTGATGGTGAGTACCTGCAGAAGTTTGAGGCGGAATTGAGGGTGGAAAAGGGCAGTAAGCTAGGTAAAAAAGTCAAAACCTGGAATGTCGTGGGGTATATAGAGGGGAATGACCCACATCTGAAGAAGGAGTATATTGTTTTAGGAGCCCATTACGATCATTTGGGACATGGTGGCCCTTCCTCAAAAAAGCCGGGAAGTCACGAAGTTCATCCAGGGGCTGATGATAATGCCAGTGGTACATCTGCCCTGTTGGAGATTGCGGAGAAACTGGTTGGGAATAGGTTCATGTTGAGGAGAAGTGTGATTGTCGTGGCCTTTGGGGCAGAAGAACAAGGTTTGTTAGGTTCAAAGCATTTTGTAGACCATCTACCTGTGGATAAAGAAAGCATTAAGCTAATGATCAATATGGATATGATTGGCAGGCTTAATGAACAGGAGCAAGTGTATATGGGCGGTGCCGGTACATTTCCTGGTGGTGTGGACTTGATGAACGGTCTAGGGAGAGAGCTCGGATTGAACCCCGTTGTCCATGCAGGTGGCGTGGGCGGATCTGACCACGTGTCTTTTTACAAGTCCGGAATCTCTGTTTTAGGGATTCATACAGGTGGACATCCGCAGTACCATAGACCGGAGGATACCATGGATCTCATCAATGTACCAGGAGAAGTCAGAGTAGCTGAATACATATACCGAACCATATTGAAAGTAGGCGGAGAGGAGTATGATATGAAGTTTATTAGTCAGGATTGATAAACTATAAATTGCATAATACTTTAAGCGATCCCTAAAAGGGTCGCTTTTTTTGTTTTCAATCTAGGAGGAACAGGGATACTGTGCGAAAGACTTTGTTGAGACTTAGAAAGCTTGTTTTTATGGTATGAAAGAGGGGAAAGGTGGACGTTGTTTTTCTGCTTACAAAAATCGAACGGGTTAGTGCCGTCCTTTATATGTTAAGTCGCAGCTCTTTGCTTTGTTTGTTCGTTTACAGGGGCTTATGACTCGGGGTGTTGGGATAAAATGAAAGGCTAAATAACTTGAGCCTTTAGGTTTTGGTGGAATGGTGAGATATTAAGAAAGATTGAAGGATTTTTGTTGTTTTACGTTTAGGATGTTTTACAATAGTTTGCAAAAAAAGCAATAACTTATGCGCCAATTTAAAACAAATAAAAAACCATTTAAACCTAATTTGAAAAAATGACCTTCGACACATTAGATCTCGTCGTCTTTGTGGCCTACTGTCTTTTGATTATTACCTTAGGGATCGTAGTATCCCGGGAAAAGAAAGGCCATGTCAAAGATTCCAAAGATTATTTTTTAGCGAGTAAAGCTTTGCCTTGGTGGGCTGTAGGAGCCTCTTTGATCGCTTCCAATATTTCTGCGGAGCAATTTATCGGAATGTCGGGTTCGGGATTTGCTCTTGGACTGGCGATTTCCACTTATGAATGGATGGCAGCAGCGACCCTATTGGTCGTAGCCATATTCTTCCTCCCTATCTATTTGAAGGAGGGTATTTACACCATGCCGCAATTCCTTAACAGAAGATATGATGGCCGTGTAAGAACGGTAATGGCTGTTTTCTGGTTATTGATATACGTCTTTGTAAACCTTACTTCCGTGCTTTATCTGGGTGCATTAAGTTTGGAGACCATTATGGGAGTTCCAATGACCTATGGTATCGCTGGCTTAGCCCTCTTTGCCATGGTCTATTCCATCTATGGTGGTTTGAAAGCGGTAGCCTGGACGGATGTAGTGCAGGTAGTGTTTCTCGTAGCGGGTGGTTTGGCCACGACTTACCTGGCCTTATCCATCGTCGGTGACGGAGATGTTTGGGCAGGACTAGGCTTATTAAGAAAAGCCGCTCCAGAGCACTTCTCCATGATTATCGAAAGAGGAGAAATGATGATTCCTGATGGTACGGGAGGAACGCGTGATGCGTATTTGGACCTGCCGGGTATAAGTGTATTGATCGGTGGAATGTGGATTATCAATTTGAACTATTGGGGATGTAACCAATATATTACCCAGCGTGCTTTGGCGGCCAAGAGCCTCAACGAAGCACAGAAGGGGATGATTTTTGCAGGTTTCTTGAAGCTATTGATGCCGGTAATTGTGGTGATCCCGGGCATCGCGGCTTATGTGATCGTACAGCAAGGTACAGATCTTACCTTTATTGAATCGATGACCGATACAGTTACAGGACTGCCAAAATCGGATAGGGCTTACCCTACTTTGTTGCAGCTGCTGCCAGCAGGCCTAAAAGGGCTGGCTTTTGCCGCCTTGACCGCTGCTATTGTGTCCTCTTTGGCCTCCATGGCCAACAGTACTTCTACGATTTTCACCATTGATATCTATCGTCAATTTGTGGATAAAGGGGTGTCTGAGGCTAAACAGGTGACCATTGGTAGGATCACAGCCATTGTGGCGTTTGTTATAGCGGCCATTGTAGCTCCTCAGCTAAGGCAGTTAGACCAGGCTTTCCAGTACATACAGGAATATACCGGATTTGTTTCTCCTGGAGTATTTGCCATTTTCATCTTTGGATTCTTCTGGAAGAAAACTACCTCAAATGCAGCATTGACAGCAGCGGTATTAACCATTCCGCTCTCAGCCGCATTTAAGTTTATCACGCCGAACCTTCCGTTCATCGATAGAATGGGGGTGGTGTTCTTGGTATTGTCCGCTTTGATCATTGGGATCAGTTTATTCGAAGGAAAAGGAAAAGACAGTAAAAAGGCCATTGAAGTGGACAGTGAATTGTTTGCAACAAGTACCAAATTTAAAATTGGAGCAATATTGATCTGCGGTATACTGGTGGCACTATATTCTGTGTTTTGGTAATAAGAAATAAGTAAGAAAAATGTCCTCTTCAGGGGGCATTGTGTGAAAACCACTTTATGGGAACAGTCCTGTAAAGTGGTTTTCTTTTTTTATGATGGCCTGATTTACTTCATAAAAAAAGCGACCTTCAAGAAAAGGCCGCCTTTAAACTTATAATACGCTTATCTATTATTTACTTGTGGTTAAAGTGGAAGTAAGCATCGCTCCACTTTAATTCGTTTTGGATTCCTCTTAAGGTGGTGCCCTTATCAATGTTTACGCTTTCGATCCCTGCCATGGTAGCGAAATCATTAAGGTGTTCGGAAGTCAGGCTTTGGCTGAAACCGGTATGGTGTGCTCCGCCGGCCAAAATCCAAGCGGCGCAGCCTGTTTTCATATCCGGCAAAGGTTTCCACATCACTCTGGCAACAGGTAGCTTGGGCAGGTCTTTCAAAGGTTCCACGCCTTCCACTTCATTGACGATCAGCCTGAAGCGGTTTCCTAAATCCACTATAGAAGCATTTAACCCGGCTCCTGCAATCCCGTTAAATACCAGTCTTACGGGATCTTCTTTTCCTCCTATACCCAGTGGGTGTACTTCACATGAAGGTTTTCCATTGGCCAGGGTAGGATCGACTTCCAACATATGTGATCCAAGCACCAAACTGTTGTTAGGGTCAAAGTGGTAGGTATAATCCTCCATAAAGGCATTGCCGCCTTTTAGGCCGCTGCCCATCACTTTCATGGCACGAACCAGGGCGGCTGTTTTCCAGTCTCCCTCGCCGGCGTATCCATAGCCATCAGCCATTAAACGCTGCGTGGCTATGCCGGGAAGTTGTTTCATGCCATAAAGGTCCTCAAAGGTATTAGAGAAGCCTTTGAATCCTCCTTCTTCAAGAAATGCACGCATTCCGAGCTCGATTTTTGCAGCGTCCAACAAAGACTGCCTTTTTTTGCCATTGGATTTGAGGTCATCAGCTAGGGTATAGCTCTCCTCATATTCTTCCACCAAGGCCTTGAGTTGCGCGTCGGTTACAGCATCGATCTTGGCGACCAAATCCCCAACAGCGTAGGTGTTGACTGAAAAGCCAAACCTCAATTCAGCCTCTACCTTATCCCCGTCGGTTACCGCTACATAGCGCATATTGTCTCCAAAGCGGGCAAATTTGGCTCCTTGCCAGTCATGCCAGCCGCTGGCAGCCCTTGCCCAGACATCGATTTGACCATGTACTTCTTCGTCTTTCCAGTGACCCACTACCACTTTTCTGTTGACTTTCATCCTGGAGGTCATAAAACCGAATTCCCTGTCTCCGTGGGCACTTTGGTTCAGGTTCATGAAATCCATGTCGATAGAGTTCCAAGGGATGTCCTGGTTGTATTGCGTGTGGAGGTGAAGCAAAGGCTTTTGAAGTACCTTTAATCCGTTGATCCACATTTTTGCAGGAGAAAAGGTGTGCATCCAAGTGATGACCCCAATACAGTTCGGGGCCTGATTGGCCTCCTGGATCACGGCAAAGATCTCCTCTGTGGTCTTTACAATCGGCTTAAATACCGTACTTACAGAGATTTTAGCCGATTTGTTGAGCTCCTGCGCGATGATTTGGGCATGCTCGGCCACCTGACGGAGGGTTTCCTCTCCATAAAGGTGCTGGCTACCGGTGATAAACCAAACCTCGTTTTCTTTTAAGTTTTTCATATTTACTCTTTCAATTTGTTTCTGTTCTTTCTGTCAAATTACATCCAAAAGAAATAATACAATAGGCCCACAATCAATACCAAGCCTGCAGCGCCAATGTTAAACGGAGTGGCAGTATTGAAAAGTTGAGGATCTATGTTGAATGATTTTGGATCTGCGGTGGACATTTTGATGTTGGTATAAAGTATGATGCCCAGCATCAGGAAGAGCGCTCCGATCATAAAGATGGATTCTATGCCAAGGTAAGCGTAACTGTCGAACAGGGCAAAGCCAAGTATGGCACAGATTAATCCCAAGAAGATGAAGAAATAGCTGGAGGCTACTGCTTTGACGGCCTCTTTTCCGGATTTATGATCAGGATTGGAGAACTGCTTTCTCTCCGCAAAACTGATAAGGGAAGCTATAAAGCACAGGATAATGAATACATAGCCCATTCTAAGGAGAAACGGCATTTCGGGATAAAACACTTTGAAAACAATACCTGCTGGTATGGTGGCAATGGCGGTCCATAGTGCTGCATTTGCCGTTGCCTGTCTCCAAAGCAGCCCCATACCGAATACCACCACAACGCCCGGATAGATATAACCGGTGTATTCTTGGATATATTGGAAGACCTGGTCCAAGGATGCAAGTTTTGGTGCTACGTACATGGCGATCAACAAGGCAACTACAGCCACGATCCTGCCGGTCTTTACCATTTCATGGTTGTTTGCATTGGGCTTGAAATAGACTTTGTAAATGTCCATGGTGAAAATGGTGGAGGTACTGTTGATCATGGACGCCAAAGAGGAAACAATGGCTGCTGCTAGAGCGGCAAATGCAAGTCCCCTAATACCGTCAGGAACGAAGTTTTTCAGTAACCAAGGGTAGGCTTCATCGGATTTTTGAATGGCGCCTATGTGCTCCGCCGGCATGTTGAGCAAAGCGGAAAGCTGTTCTGGTGAATAGTCGTTGACCAGGACATAGGCTGCAATACCGGGAATGACCACGATGATGGGCATAAGGATTTTTAGGTATCCCGCGAAGATCAAGCCTCTCTTGGCTTCATTGATGCTTTTGGCGGCCAAACCTTTTTGGATGATGTATTGGTTAAAGCCCCAGTAACCCAGGTTGGTCAACCACATTCCTCCTAAAATCACCGCAAGCCCCGGTAGGTCCTGAAAGGCATCGCGCTCTCCTCCTGCGCCGTCAGGAACCATTACCTGTCCTTGCGGCATGATCATCACAAAGTGGTCTCTGGCGTCTCGGTAGAGGTTGCCCATACCAGCAATAATACCGTCTCCCATTCCCACCGCATCAAGCGCCAGAAAAGTGGTGACCAGTCCTCCTCCTACCAAAACAACTACCTGTACCACATCGGTCCAAGCCACTGCTTCCAGTCCCCCGTAGATGGAGTAAATGCCTGAAAAGACCAAAAGCCCAATGATGCCGTATTGGAGGGGTACACCCATGATTTTATCCATGGCCAGGGCGCCTAAATAGCTAACAGAAGTCAGGTTCACAAATACGTATACCAATAGCCAGAATACTGCAAAGGCAGTACTTACTCCCTTATTGAATCTTTCGCTGAGGAACTGTGGCATGGTATAGGTGCCGTGCTCCAAGAAAATGGGAAGGAAATATTTGGCGACGATGATCAGTGCAATGGCCGCGATCCATTCGTAGGCTGCTATCCCCAGACCAATGGCAAAGCCTGATCCTGAGGTGCCTATAAAGTGCTCTGCCGAAATGTTGGCGGCAATGAGGGATGCTCCTACCGCCCACCACGTTAACGATTTGTCTGCCAGGAAATATTCCTGAGCTGTTTTTTCCAAGCCCTTCTTTGACCTGGATACCCAGAGCCCTACGCTGACAATCGCCAGGGCATAAATTACGAAAATGACATAATCCAATGTCGAAAATCCTACTGTCATGATAATGAAAAGAGGGTTTATGTTAAAGATTTCGCCAAGATGAATTTAGCTTAAATTGATTTAAGTGTCATATTTACACCTAAAAAATTGAAAAAAAAAATAATGAGTAAAAAATTACTCATTTGCGCCCGGCATTTCATTCCTGGGAATGAAGTTTAATACCGTCTGGAATTGGTCCTTGTACTTGCTTTTGTCGATTCTGTAGTAGAAGGCACCCTTTTTAGAACTTGTTTTGTCTTTATCCTTTTCTTTGATCAGGATATTGGTGGAGAGCACCTTTCTGGTAAAGTTACGTTTGTCGATTTTGGTCTCATAAAGGTTCTCATACATGGCCTGCAGATGCGGCAATGTAAACTTTTTGGGTAGCAGTTCAAAAAGAATGGGATGAAGGGCCGCTTTGTACCTTAGCCTGCTTTTGGCCATTTCTACCATCTCTTCGTGGTCGAAGATTAAGTGGGGTAGCTCGTTCATTGAAAACCAGTGGGCATGGAACTTGTCGCTGATCTGCTTTTGGTATTTTTGGATATCTATCAGCGCCACATATGCCACCGCGATGGTTCTTTCCACAGGATCCCTGTCCGGGCGGCTAAAGGTGTGCAGCTGCTCCATGTAAACATTTTCCAGACCGGTCAGTTTTTTTAAGACCCTGTTGGCAGCATCATCCAGAGATTCTTCTGGCTGAAGGAATCCTCCCATCAGACTCCATTTTTCCTTTTCTGGAGCAAAACCTCTTTGGATCAACAGTAATTTATAGTCAGAGCCATCAAAACCAAAAATGATACAGTCAATGGCGGTAAGGATTCTCGTTTGATTTGAATATTTGATCATGGTTCCAGAAAATAGATCGTAGTAGACCCCGCAAAAACGTTGTTTGGGATTATTGTTATATTACCAACTTAATAGTTAAGCGTGTAAAACTAAATATTATTTTTATTATAAACCAGATGTGCACTCAAACTTGGTGCAGCAGCCTGAGGGATTTATAGGAGGTCAAAGGCCACTAGCTCACCGCTAATGTTCCCAGTCTCCAGTTGTATCAATGCTCGTCATTTACTTCTATCCAGTATCCATTGGGGTCTTGGATATAGATCTGGCGAATACCATCCGGTCGCATATTTATTTTCCCTTTTACTCCAGGCCAGTCTTCAAAGGATATATTATTTTCCTTCAGCTTGTCTATAAAACCGTCAAGGTCTTCCATGCTGAAGCAGAGGTGATTGATTTTGTTGATGGTAGGATCGGTCCATGGCTGTTTTTCGATAAGATGCAGCTGCCCCCCTCCGATATCGTACCAAGCGTGTAGCCCATCTTTAAAAGGCTCCTCAATTTCTTTTAAACCCAGAAAATCCTCATAAAATTCGGTGCTTGATTTTAAGTCTTTTACATAAACAGCGATATGGTTTAGCTTGGTCTGGCTGTAGGTGCTCATACTGATTATGGATAACAATACTATGGTGATAAATGTCAATAGGTTTTTCATAGGAATAGATGGAAGTGTGGTTTTGCAAAAACTTGGTGGCCAATATAAAGGAAAAAATAGAAAAGTGGTCAGCGAAGTACTGAGAATCTATTTCCGAAGTGGGAAATATTGGGCTTTGGGAACAATTGAGCCTAATGATTGGCCTAAGCTAAGCGTAGTGAGCGTGTTTCCGTCCCAACTAGCCCGTTTTTAGATAAGGTCTGAGGCCATATTAAGACAAAAGGTAAAGAAAAAGGGCTGCTTTCAATAAAGCAGCCCTTCAATATTTTATTCGATGGATTCGGCTTCTTGCCTATTAAATGCCAACCTTTCTGCCTCGTCAAAGAGCTTAATGCCTTGAAGGTAAATTTCATTGACATCATTGATGACCTTGTAGAAGGCGTTGTCATCAAAAATATTTCTTCCCATGTGGGCTTTCAGGAGGATCTTTAAGTAAGATTTGGACTTGTCAAAATCGACTTTATCAAACTTGACCTTGTTTTGCTCTCCGATGGCAACAAGTTGGTTCAGCATTTTGTCAGAGATGTCGAAGTCATTATAGTATTCTTCGAAAGTCATTTTTTCGAATTTCTTTTTGTTGTCCTCTAAGTAATCCAAGATAAATTCCCTGTGCGAATCAGTACCGAATAACCTGTTGACATAAGCGCTGGTCATGGTAGTGTCCATGGGGACAAAGTAGTCGGGCATGATTCCCCCACCACCATAAACGGTTCGGCCTTTTACTGTTTCATATTTTAGCGAATCATTGAAATGGATGCTGTCTGCGCTGAAGAATTCTCCATGCTCAAACCGGTTGATCCAATCCATATTGTAATCCTCGGAATTTTCACCATAAGGTTTTTGGATGGACCTGCCGGAAGGGGTGTAATACCTTGCAATGGTCAATCGGAGCTCTGCACCGTCTGCCAAATCAATGGGCATCTGTACAAGGCCTTTACCAAATGACCTTCTTCCCACGATCAAGCCTCGGTCATTGTCCTGTAGCGCACCTGCCACAATTTCCGAGGCTGAAGCACTGCCTTCGTTGATCAGGACTACTACTGAGCCGTTTTCAAATACCCCGGGACGCATGGCAAAAGCCTTTTGGTTGTACCGGTTGACCTTGCCCTTTTGGGAGACGATCATCGCGTTGTCGGCCAGGATCTCATCGGCAATATTGATGGCTGCCCCCATATATCCTCCAGGATTTCCCTGTAGGTCAAGGACAAGTTTGGACATGCCTTGCGCCTTTAAGTCCTCCAATGACTTTTTGAATTCGTCATAGGTGGTGGCAGCAAACCGGGTGATTTTGATGTATCCAATATCATCATTGATCATATAGGAAGCATTGATGCTGTATTGAGGGATCTTGTCCCTGGTGATCGCATAGTCAATCAGCTCCTTATGGTGCTTTCGTTTGATGGAAACATTGACGACAGTTCCTTTGGGGCCTCTCAAAAGGTCAAATACATCCCTGTTGGTCACACCCGTGCCGGCCACTGTTTCGCCGTCTACCTTAATGATCTGGTCTCCGGATTGAATGCCCAGTTTTTCAGAAGGCCCTCCGGTAAGTGGTGCCACCACATAGATGGTGTCTCTTAGAATACCGAATTCCACGCCGATGCCATCAAATTCTCCATCCAACTGGCTTTGCGCCAGATCGGCGTCTTTAGCAGGGATGTAGCTGGAATGGGGATCAAGTTCTTCCAGCATTTTTTCAATGCCGTGTTCTACCAGTTTGGTGGTATTGACGGTGTCCACATAGTCCCTGTCAATATAGGTGATGATTTCCTGCAGTTTATAAAGTGCGGCTTTTAGGTCATTATGGTCAGACTTGGGTTCAGCAAAAGTGGCCCCAATCCAAATACCGGCAGAAATAGCCAAGGCAAGGATGATAGGGAGTCTGATTTGTGCTTTTGTGTTTTTTGGGGTGCTCACGTCTGGACGTGAAGTGTTTTTTTCTTCGCTCACGATATCCTCATTTATAATTTTGATACAAGGTTCAGATCTTTACTAATCTTCAAATATACAATTTAACATGTTTTCCTACTACTTCGTTTTAATAAACGCAATAAAATCAATTTAGGTAAACCAAACCACCTGTTTTTACCCGAAAAAATTTTACTTTTGCTTCTAACATGGCTCAACACGCTTACATAAGGAAACGATCAATTGGAGACTTGGTTCAGGAGAATTATGTCTTTGCCGGTGTGTTGCATTATTTTGGCATTCGTTTCTATGAGTATGAGCAGCAATCATTGGAAGATGTATGCAAAAAGTTTAGGATCGATCCGCAGCAGTTGATCAATGAGCTGGAAGCAAGGGTGTGGAGAAGAGAGCCGAGTAAAGAGGACCTTTACCTGCATCCCATTGAGGTTTTGGTAGAGTACCTAAAGAACAAACACCATTTTTTTCTCAGGCATGAACTTCCTTTTCTTTCCAATATCATCAGCGGTGTAAAAACGAGTGGGAAGTACGAGCAGCTCTTGGCGGATTTACGGCTCCTATTTCCGCTCTTTGTGGATGATTTTATCCACCATATCCATGAGGAAGAAAATACCCTCTTCAATAGGATAAAGACCCTTCAAAAGGTAGAAAATCATTTTTTCCGTTTGGAAGAGGCGATCAAAGTGCTTCACCAGCCCTCGATTGCGGGCTTAGCGGAGGAACATGAAGCCCATGATGACGAGATGGAGGGAATCAGGAAACTTACCAATGGCTACCAGCTTGAGGACCATGCCCCCACTTCTATCAAAGTGCTTTATCATGAACTGCAGAATTTTGAAAAAGAATTGATCATTCATGCGCGCATTGAAAATGAACTTCTGTTTCCCAAGGCGATTGAGTTGGAGAAAGAAGTGAAGAGAAAGATCATCAGTACCATAAAAATGAACTAAATGGGCAGGGTAATAGCGATAGATTTGGGAACAAAAAGGACGGGCTTGGCGGTTACAGACATACTAAAGATTACAGCCAACCCTTTGGAGACCATCCGTACCATGGATTTGGACAATTATCTGAAGGATTATATGGCCAAGGAAGAGGTGGAAGCCATTGTGGTGGGGTATCCAAAATCCATGGACGGCAGTGATACACAAATGACCCAGCCGGCCATTAGATTGAAAGAGAAGCTTGCCAAAAACTATCCTGATAAGAAGGTTGTTTTAGTAGATGAGCGGTTTACTTCTAAGATGGCCATGCAAAGCATGATTGCCATGGGCAGTAAAAAGAAGGACAGAAAAGAAAAATCAGGCAATCTGGACAAAATCAGTGCAGCCATAATATTACAAACCTATTTAGATCAAATATGATATATCCGATAGTAGCATACGGCAATCCGATATTGAAAAAAGAAGCAGAAGAAATCCATGAAGGAGAAGATATAAATGAGCTGATTTCGGATATGTTTGATACCATGGACCACGCCAATGGTGTGGGATTGGCTGCTCCGCAAATCAATAAAGGCATTCGCTTGTTTGTCATTGACAGTAACTTAATGCTGGATGAGGAAAGTGAGGAAAAGGGAATTCGCAGGGCATTTATCAACCCAATCATCCTTGATGAGTATGGCGATGACTATGGCTTTGAAGAGGGCTGTTTGAGTATCCCTGATGTCCGTGCGGAGGTGATCCGTCCGGAGAAACTGACCATTGAATACTTTGACGAAAATTGGAAACTACAGGAGGAAGAGTTCAGCGGGATGACTGCCCGAGTGATCCAGCATGAATACGATCACCTGGAAGGGATATTGTTTATCGATTATATCAAGGGATTGAAGAAGAGGTTGGTCAAGAGTAAGCTGATCGATGTCAGTAAAGGCAAGGTGCCGACGGATTATAGGATGATCTATCCTGTAAGGTAAGCAGTACAAAATCATAAATAGAGAAGTTGACCGAGGTAATCCGGTCAACTTTTTTGTTTAGCAGACTTTTATAGCCTTGTATCAATGAAAAAATTAAGATTAATATAAAGGGAGTTAAGATGGAAAATTTAAGCGTCGCTTTGGTCCAAACGGATTTATATTGGCAGGATAGGGAAGCCAACCTGGCCATGCTGGAAGAGAAGCTTTGGTCTTTGCAGGGCAAGGTGGACTTGATTATCCTTCCTGAAATGTTTCCAACCGGCTTTTCTATGGATGCGGAGGCCCTTGCGGAACTTATGAATTTTACGACCACCAAGTGGTTACAGCAGATGGCCGCCCAAACAAAAGCTGTAGTTACCGGCAGTGTGATTATCAAGGAGGAGAAAAAGTATTTTAACCGTTTGCTTTGGGTCAGTCCTGATGGGGAGGTGAGACACTATGACAAACGCCACTTATTTAGAATGGCCAAAGAGGATCACCACTACAGTATGGGCGAGAAAAGGTTGGTGGTGGATTTAAAAGGCTGGAAGATCTTTCCACAAGTATGCTATGACCTGAGATTCCCCGTGTGGTCCCGAAATGGGGCCAATGCTGAAGGAGAAATGGAATATGATTTGGTGTTTTATATTGCTTCTTGGCCCGCAGCACGGGACAGCGCGTGGGATGCATTGCTCAAGGCCAGGGCCATTGAAAACCTGTGCTATTCCGTTGGGGTAAACCGTGTGGGCACGGATGGAAACGGTATCGCTTATTCAGGACATTCTGGAGCCTATGATTTTAAGGGGCAAAGCCTGGCATTTGCTGAGGAAAAAGAGGATGTTCTGGTGCTGGAGTTAGACAAAAAGGCATTGGACCGCTATCGGGAGAAATTTCCTGCCTGGAGGGATGCAGATGAGTTTGAGCTGAGGGGATGAAACGTGGAATATTGAATGTTCAATGTCGAATGATGAATGATTCAAGAAAGTACGAAGTACTAAGTTTGAAGTACGATGGCCGAAGTGAGAAGTTGTTCCGTCAGCTGTAATGCGGAACAAATCTTCAATTTGAAGAAGGGGGGGGCGAAGTTGAAACAGGCTTAATAAACAATCAGCTTTTTGGTAATGCGCTTACCGGAACCGCTAATGAATTCAACAAAATAAAGTCCACTGGCGAGTGTGCTGGTCGTTATTTCTTGAGGGATACCGGCCTCAATTGAAATGTTATTGTGGATAAGCTGGCCCAATGAATTGATCAACCTGGCCTGCCCGCTTTCATTGGCGATGATTTTTAAAGGAGTATTGTCAGCCACTGGATTAGGGTAAAGGCTGACTTTTAGCCCTTCCCCGGAAGGAGGGGTGCTTCCGTTGGCGCTGTCTTCAAGAAGCTGCAATCCACCGGCCCTGTTTCCCAATATCAGATGGGTTTTGGCTCCAAAGACTTCTGGTAGCGCGGCTATCCAAGTATTTCTGCCCAGTTTGCTGGTTTTTTTGCTGCCATCGGGCATGTCCAGCAAAACGGAAGTTTGGGTAGCGGAGTGAATGAAATCGGAAATATGGTTAAGTATTCCTTGTTGGTCGACGGCGAACAGGTCCAGCTGTCCATTTACCAGGGCTGTTTTGACCACCAAGTTTCTACTGCTGGGATTGTCCGTAAAGCCCAGATAGTTTTCATCAAGGAGCTCAAATTCCACTTTTTCCCCAAAAGTGACCTTGTATCTCCTTAGCTCTCCGGTCTGCCTGGCAAGCAAAAGGAAGTCTTCTCCATTTGACCTGAAAAACTCGAAGTGATCATTAGGGCGAAGGATGATGTTGGGTAGCTCAATTTCGGTCAGCTGCCCGACCTGAAGATTTGGGGCGAAATACAGTTTTCGTATTAGGATAAAATCTTCAATTTCCGTCCCTGAAATAAACAAATAATTATTCTGATCCGTGGAGGTGTATTCTACATATTGCAATTCGGTTAAGTTGAGGGAAGAAAGGTCAAGGTAGTCGCTTTCCATCAATTCCATACCATTGTTTGTCCAGTGGTACCGAAAAGCCTGTCCTACAGGCTTGCTCTCTTTTATAGTATTTGCAGTGACAATGAGCGTTCCATCGCTGTAATTGCCCTTAAAAAAAGGTCTACTGTTTTCTCCTAAATCAATCATATCCTCCTGCAAGAAAGAAGCAGTGATCAAGGCAGGATTACTGTTTTTGTTGAGTTGATAGATGCTTTGTGCAAAGTCAATATTGGCGGTAAGCGTAGTTTCCGAGCTGTTGGTAGAAATCAGGAAACGGTCCTCGGGTGTTTGTGCCACGTGGAAAAGAGGAAACTGGGGAAATGGGCCCATGCCTGGCAATGAGGTACTGAAGCTGTTGAAAATTGGGGCGGTGTTGGAGCCTACGTTGGGCAAATAGTAAAGCGTGTTGCACTCATCCTGCCCCATGACTATATCCAGTAGCCCGTCGTCGTTAAAGTCCTTTAACAAAATGGAATGTCCTCCTGAGTGCAGAATGGCACTGTTTTCATCTCCTGGTATTTTTCTGGAAATGGGGTTGCCCTGACAGGTCTGTCCAAAGGAGAAATTGCCACAGCCGCAGAATTCAAAATTTCCCCAGCGGATTTGGGAAGCGGCAAAACCGTCAATTCCAGGGCTGCCGGTTCTTTCCACGCTGGTGTTTTGGTAATATTCCAAGTAGTCTCCAGCGGCAAAATTAAAGGTGACAATGTCCAGATCACCGTCCCCATCGATATCCTGTATGGCGGGTACATCCAGGTTATTCGCCTGGAAGTTGGTGCCGTTTTCCAATTTGAGGAAGGTTTCGACCACCTCCCATGAGGGAACGCTGTCCCCGGTCTTGCTGGTGTTTCGATAAGCTTTGATGCCAAAAGGGGTACTGGTAAAAAGGTCTTTTTTGCCATCTGCATCAAAGTCTGCCAAGACCAAAAAGCCGCTCACATCGTCCGGGAAATATTGGGGCATATAAGGAAGGTAATGGAATTCATCGTTTTGATTTTCGAACACTTTGATATTGCGCGAATTGATGTCCCAAATCACCCATTCTTCCAGCCCATTTCCATTAACATCCATGGTTTGGATCTGGGCGGCATTGATGCCTCCTGCAAAGGGCATGGTCAAGGTCTGCTCGTTTTGCCTGACCGTCTTTTCAGCAAATTGGTACGTTTTCTGGGCAAAGCTGGAAAAGTAGAAAACAAGTAGGCTGAAGAGTAAAAGGTATTTCATAGGGGCAAAGATGGGGAAACTTTGTTTTTCATTTAAAATTAAACGAACAATGTTGCCTAAAGATGTAGGGGAATCGTTTATTTTGGGAGAAAATTTAATTATGGGAGTCCACGAATTACACGGATTTTCACGAATTTCTTTTTTCTTAAATTTGAGGGACTAGTCCTTAAATAGGCAAAAAGAATTAATTATTGGATTATATAAGTAAAAGAATTAGCAGCAATTTTCATTAATGTTAACCGTCGAATCTCTTTATACGCTTTTCAAGAACTCTACCGGAGTTAGTACTGATACCCGCAAAATTGGGCAAGGCAATATCTTTTTTGCCCTGAAGGGACCGAATTTCAATGCCAATGCTTTTGCTGCCAAAGCACTGGAAATGGGAGCGTCAGTAGCGGTGATCGATGAAGAAGCCTACAAGAAAGAAGGGGATGAACGCTACTTTTTGGTGGAGGACGTGTTAAAGGCTCTTCAGGAATTGGCCAATTACCATCGCAAGCAATTGGATATCCCTTTTTTGGCGATCACGGGGAGCAATGGGAAAACGACCACCAAAGAACTGGTCAATGCGGTGCTGAGCAAAAAGTACAAAACTTATGCAACGGTCGGCAACCTGAACAACCATATAGGGGTGCCATTGACGCTGTTGGCCATGGATGAAAGTACGGAAATGGGGATAGTGGAAATGGGGGCCAACAAGGTGGGGGACATCGCCGAACTCTGTGAAATTGCCGAACCCACCCATGGTTTGATCACCAATATCGGTAGGGCGCATCTGGAAGGATTCGGAGGTTTTGAGGGGGTGCTGAGGGCAAAGACCGAATTGTACCAGTTTCTGATCAGTCACAAAGGGAAGATATTTGTCAACAGTCAAAACCCCGTGCTGGCCAATATGATCAAGCGTATGGATAATCCCGTGACCTATCCCTCTCAGGGGGATGATTATCATTGTGAGCTGGTAGAGGCCAATCCATTTGTGAAGATCAAGACTGATGATGGGCAGGAGCATCAGACCAAGATGCTGGGGGGGTATAATTTTGAAAATATTGCCACTGCGTTGACGGTGGGGAGATTTTTTGGAATAGAGGAAGAAGAGGCGATCGATGCGGTAAGTAACTATACTCCGGGCAATATGCGTTCCCAGCTGATCGAGAAGCGCAGTAACCTTATAGTGCTGGATGCCTATAATGCCAATCCCAGCAGCATGGAGCAGGCGATCCGGACCTTTGGTAAAATGACCGGAAAACCTTATAAAATGGTGATTTTAGGGGATATGTATGAACTGGGTGAAAGTGCGGCCGAAGAGCACAAAAAGCTTGGGGAGTGGGTCAGTGAATACGATATCGATAAAATCTGCTTTACCGGAGAGCTGGTGCAAAATGCACTTTTAAAGGCCCCTAGAGGTTTGTACTTCCCCGATCCCTTTAGTCTCAGAAACTGGCTTGCCGACTCCCGGTTGGAAGACCATTTGATCCTGATCAAAGGCAGCAGGGGGATGAAGTTGGAAGGCTTGGTGGAGTTTATTTAAAGGAAAGAGATTGTAAGGTTGAAAAATTGGAAGGTTTGAAGGTTGGGGATTGTTGTTCCATAAATTATTGTAAGGCATCGGTCGGGAAATTGTTTCAGGTTAAAAAAAAATACCCCACATGGGGTATTTTTTGGTTATAGGGGATTTGGTAGTTTTAGGCCAGTTTGTTTTTTCAATTTCAATAAAAAATAATGAATCGGATTTTCTTAAGTGGCTTGAGTTTATTGTTCTTTTTGGTACTATTGTCGTGTGAGGAGGAAGAGATGATAGATAATATACCTCCGTCAGTAACAATTTTGGAGCCTGTGAAATATGACGTTGTTGGTCAGGTTTTTGATTTGATATATAATATCGAAGAAGAAAATATAGATTCGATTTCAGTTTATCTGGGAGAGTATTATCTAAAGGATTTTTACAAACTTACTCAGAGAACGAGTCTGGATGTAGGAGAGATTGGTGAAGGTTCCTATTTTTTGAAATTATTTGCCTTTGATGTGTCAGGGAATATGGGTGCTGATAGTACTTTAATAATTATTGATCGTCCAGATAATGAATTTCCCGTAATATCCAAAATGACCCCAGATAGTGGAACTTTTAAAGATTCATTTGATGTGGAAATAGTAGCTTCTGATAATGAGGGGTTAAAGAGCGTAAAGCTTTTTTTTAATAATAGTTTGATAGGTGAATTGTTCAAAGCACCCTTTCAGTTTTTCGTAGATGCATCTTCATATCGAAATGGGGTTTATCCATTAAAAGCGATTGCTAGTGACCTAGAGGGGAATGAAACAACTGTGTCCTACGATATTAACATTGTGAATGAGCCCAATATGGATAAGGTTCTGAACCTTGAAGCTTCAAGGGGTGAGTCGTGGAATTCCATATCCCTAACGTGGCAGCCTGTTCCAGGGGCTAATAGTTATCAGGTCTATAGATTGGATATGGAAACAAATG
The DNA here is from genome assembly GCF_054777495.1 of Echinicola sediminis. Lineage (NCBI taxonomy): Bacteria > Pseudomonadati > Bacteroidota > Cytophagia > Cytophagales > Cyclobacteriaceae > Echinicola > Echinicola sediminis. Next base: position 83,307 of record NZ_BAAHAP010000015.1, read on the forward strand.
AGTATGTTTTTGTAGGAGCTTCTACGGAAAATGAATACATTGATGTGTTCGCGGAATATAATTCTCCACTAACGGATATTTATTATAAGGTAAGGGCATTTAACACTGAAGTGGAATTTGGAGGTTTTTCGGAACTAGTTAGTGGGTATTATACCAGAACTTATGACGAAATTCTTTCCTTTGGTAAAGAGGGGTATAATCCTGGTGAATTTAAATTTTCACAAAATGTGACGGTGGACGGCTCAGGGAATTTTTATATATCAGAACCAAATAATGGAACTATCCAAAAGTTTTCATCTAAGGGCCAGTTTTTGGAGAAATTTTATACCTGCGGTGCCCCCAGAGCGTTGAAATTTATTTCTTCTAATGAAATATTGGTTACATGCTCTGAAGAAAATAAAATAAAGATTCTTAATGGGGAAAAAAATGTTATTCGACAATGGGGGGTACGGGCACTGGAAACGGTCAGTTTAACTATTTTCGTCAGGTAGCAA